>NZ_JBEOMB010000011.1:0-119754 GCF_046000175.1 Rhodoplanes sp. SY1 | reverse complement strand
CGACCTGGAGCGGGCGATCCCGGCCGTGTCGCAGAAGATGTTGGCCCAGCAGCTCCGCCAGATGGAGCGCGACGGCCTCGTGCGCCGCACCGTCCACCCGCAGGTGCCGCCCAAGGTCGAATACGGCCTCACCGACTGGGGCCAGGCCCTGTGCCCCGCTCTCGACGCGCTCCTGACCTGGGCGGCGCTTCGCGACGGCGCGTCGGCCGCCGCGGCGCCGCGCGAAGCGTGCCCACGCCGTCGGTGCGTCGCGACGTCGGTCCGCGTGGGCACGGCGCGTCCCGCGCCTTTGCCCACCCTACGGAGCGGTTCGCGATCTCGTCGCCCGGGCTGAGCGCAGCGAAACCCGGGATGCGGCCGGCGTCGGAGCAAGACCCCCGGGATGTCGCGGGCGCTCCGTCGGGGTGAGTGAAAGGTGCGGCCGATGTGCGCCGTGCCACCTCGTAGGGCGCAATAGCGCAGCGTATTGCGCCGTCCGGGCGCGAGATCGGCGGAATGCGCTTCGCTATTCCGCCCTACGATCGTTCCGGGCTACGCTTGCTACGAAGCACCCGGGTTACGCTTGCTACAAGGAAACTGGGCTACGCTGGCTATGATTGACCCGAGCCAGGGTCATCATTTTTACCCCGCCGCAGAAACTCTATAATCGAAGTGGGGAGTGGACGAACGATTTTATGCTCACGTCGGTACATTCGCTCCAGCTCTTCGATCCTAATCTCTGCATTCTGAATGCTGAGATTGAAGCGGACCGAAAGTTCTGTAGCCGAGATCAGGAATGGATTTCCAACAAGGTGCGCTGGGGCTAGGAACGCTGCCGCGAAGCCGTTCGCCTGCCTTTCATCGGCTCTAATTGATGGTGCAATTTTATTGATCGCTCGATCTGAAACATTACGGTGGCGGAGTTTCGTGTGCTTGAAGCTCATGTGCCCGAGTTCGTGCGCGATAGTGAATCGCGGGCGAGGACTCGGATTAAGCTGATTGGCTCCGCAAAAAGCGCTCTCTCGGAGCTTAATAATTCGCTCATCGGGATCCCAATATGCTTCGTCTTCCGGTAGCAGAAAATCGGGGACGCGCTCGTAATTCTTGATGAGTCCGTAGTGCTTGAGTTTAAAAAGCACCGTGATCAGGTCCGGCTGAACCTGCTCGTCAATATCTAACCGGCGTCGAAGGTCGCGAGCTTTGCGTTCGTAGTCTTCCAATTCCAGGTGCTTCATTTGAAAGCCTCTTGGTCGCACTTTCCATGCGTTTGGCTACTCTCATGAGATTCCCAAAATCCGACTTCACTCATCAGCAGCATGTATTGTCGGCTGCCTTCGGCAGCCGACAATACTAGTGCAAACCCTCACGAACACCCCGTCGTGCTTCCGCACGTGTTGCACTTCATGCACGTGCCGTTGCGGACCAAAGTAAAATTGCCGCATTCGCCGCAGGCTTCGCCTTCGTAGCCTTGGGCCTTGGCCTCGGCGCGCTTTTCGGCGGCGTGGGCTTTGGCGTCGGCGCGGGCCTCGGCCTTCTGGGTCGGGGTCGGCTCCTGCCAGGGCAGTTCGTCGAGCGCGGTGCGCACGGCGGGCTCCGCCTTCAGGGCCGCCGCGGCGCCGCCGCCCGCGCGGGCGAAGGGCGCGACGTTGGACGGCGCGTGGCCCGCCAGTGCGGTCGGCGGCGCGGCCGCGGCGCGGTTGTCGGCATGGCTGCCGCCCGCCGGGGCAGGGGCCGCGACATGCCCGGCGTGGCCGCCCGGCATGACGACGAGCTTGTCGGTGCGCGAGCGGGTGAGGCCCTTCGAGACGTACTTGGCGGCCGGGCTCGGCTCGATCTTGCCCTCGCTCACGCCCTTGCCGAGCGCGTCGAAGCCGCCCGTGGTCGACGGGTCGACATGGGCGAGGTCGAAGCGCGACATGTAGGAGACCGCGAGCTCGCGGAACACGTAGTCGAGGATCGAGGTCGCGTACTTGATCGAGTCGTTGCCCTGCACCGGGCCGGACGGCTCGAAGCGCGTGAACGTGAAGGCCTCGACATACTCTTCCAGCGGCACGCCGTATTGCAGGCCGAGCGACACCGCGATGGCGAAGTTGTTCAACAGCGACCGAAGGGCGGCGCCCTCCTTGTGCATGTCGATGAAGATCTCGCCGAGCCGGCCGTCGTCGTACTCGCCGGTGCGCAGATAGACCTTGTGGCCGCCGACCACGGCCTTCTGGGTGTAGCCCTTGCGGCGGTCCGGCATCTTCTCGCGCTCGCGCATCACCACGATGCGCTCGACCACCTTCTCGACGATCTTTTCCGAGAGCGCCGCGGCGCGCGCCGCCATCGGCTTCTCCAGGAAGGCGTCGATGTCGTGATCGTCGTCCTCCTCGTCGTCGGCGACGAGCTGGGCGGAGAGCGGCTGCGACAGCTTGGAGCCGTCGCGATAGAGCGCGTTCGCCTTGAGGGCGAGCTTCCACGACAGCATGTAGGCCGCCTTGCAGTCCTCGACCGTCGCCTCGTTCGGCATGTTGATGGTCTTGGAGATGGCGCCCGAGATGAACGGCTGGGCCGCCGCCATCATGCGGATGTGGCTCTCGACCGAGAGGAAGCGCTTGCCGTTGCGGCCGCAGGCATTGGCGCAGTCGAACACCGGATAGTGCTCGGGCTTCAGATGCGGCGCGCCCTCGACCGTCATGGCGCCGCAGACGAACACGTTGGCGGCCTCGATCTCGCGCTTGGTGAAGCCGAGCGCGCCCAGCATGTCGAAGGACGGCTTGGCGAGCTCCTCGGGCGAGAGGCCGAGCGTGTCGGTGCAGAAGGCCTCGCCGAGCGTCCACTTGTTGAACGCGAACTTGATGTCGAACGCCGTCGGCAGCGCCTTCTCGACCTTGGCGATGATGTCGGGCGTGAAGCCCTTCGCCTCGAGCGCCTTGTGGTTGATGCCGGGCGCGTCGGCGAGCGTGCCGCGGCCGACCGCGTAGGCCTCGATGTCCGAGATCTGAGCTTCCGTGTAACCCAACGCCCGCAGGGCTTCGGGCACGGCGCGGTTGATGATCTTGAAGTAGCCGCCGCCGGCGAGCTTCTTGAACTTCACCAGCGCGAAGTCGGGCTCGATGCCGGTGGTGTCGCAGTCCATCACCAGGCCGATCGTGCCGGTCGGCGCGATCACGGTCGCCTGGGCGTTGCGGAAGCCGTACTCGGTGCCGAGCGTCAGCGCCTTGTCCCAGGCCAGCATGGCGTGGTCGACCAGCCGCTTGTCCGGGCAGGCGTGATGGTCGAGCCGCATCGGCAGCGTCTGCAGCTTCTCGTAGGCGTGCTTCTCGCCGTGCGCGGCGCGGCGATGGTTGCGCACCACGCGGAGCATGTGCTCGCGGTTCTTCTTGTAGCCCGGGAAGGCGCCGAGGATCGACGCCATCTCGGCCGAGGTCGCGTAAGAGACGCCGGTCATGATGGCCGACAGCGCGCCGCAGATCGCCCGGCCCGCGTCGGAATCATACGGGATGCCGGTCGACATCAACAGGCCGCCGAGATTGGCGTAGCCGAGGCCGAGGGTGCGGTACTCGTAGGAGAGCTGGGCGATCTCCTTGGACGGAAACTGCGCCATCAGCACAGAGATCTCGAGCACGATGGTCCACAGCCGCACGGTGTGCTCGTAGCCCTCGACGTCGAACGCGAAGGCGCCCGCCGTGTCACCCTTCTGCCGGAAGGTCAGAAGGTTCATCGAGGCGAGATTGCACGCCGTGTCGTCGAGGAACATGTACTCGGAGCACGGGTTCGAGGCGCGGATCGGCCCCGAGGCCGGGCAGGTGTGCCAGTCGTTGATGGTGGTGTGGAACTGCAGGCCCGGATCGGCCGACGCCCAGGCGGCGTTGGCGATCTTCTCCCACAGCTCGGCCGCCTTCACGGTCTTGGCGACCTTGCCCTTGGTGCGCCAGGTGAGGTCCCAGTCGCGATCGGACTCGACGGCCTTCAGGAAGTCGTCCGTCACCCGCACCGAATTGTTGGAGTTCTGGCCCGAGACGGTGAGATAGGCCTCCGAGTCCCAGTCGGTGTCGTAGATCGGGAACTCGATGTCCTTGTAGCCCTGGCGCGCCAGCTGGATCACCCGCTTGATCGCGTTGTCGGGCACATGATTTTTCCGCGCGGCCTTGATCTCGCGCTTGAGGACCGGGTTCTTCTCCGGCGTGAAGCAGTCGTCTCCGGAGCCCTGGCAGTTGACGCAGGCCTTCATCACGGCGCGCAGATGGCGCTGGGCGATGCGCGAGCCGGTGACGAGCGCGGCGACCTTCTGCTCCTCGGTCACCTTCCAGTCGATGTACTTCTCGATGTCGGGATGGTCGACGTCGACGATCACCATCTTGGCGGCGCGGCGCGTGGTGCCGCCCGACTTGATGGCGCCGGCTGCGCGGTCGCCGATCTTGAGGAAGCTCATCAGGCCCGACGACTTGCCGCCGCCGGAGAGTTTCTCGCCCTCGCCGCGCAGGCGGGAGAAGTTCGTGCCGGTGCCGGAGCCGTACTTGAACAGGCGCGCCTCGCGCACCCACAGATCCATGATCCCGCCCTCGTTGACGAGGTCGTCCTGGATCGACTGGATGAAGCAGGCGTGCGGCTGCGGGTGCTCGTAGGCCGACTTGGAGCGGTGCAGTTTGCCGGTCTTGAAGTCGACGTAGTGGTGGCCCTGGCTCGGGCCGTCGATGCCGTAGGCCCAGTGCAGGCCGGTGTTGAACCACTGCGGCGAGTTCGGCGCCACCATCTGCATCGCGAGCATGTAGCGCAGCTCGTCGAAGAAGGCCTGCGCGTCCGCCTCGGCGTCGAAATAGCCGCCCTTCCAGCCCCAGTAGGTCCAGGTGCCGGCGAGCCGGTCGAACACCTGCCGGGCCGAGCTCTCGCCGACGAACCGCTCCTTCTCGGGCAGGGCGGCCAGCGCCGCCTCGTCCGGCGCCGAGCGCCACAGCCAGGACGGGACCGTCTCCTCCTCGACCTTCTTCAAGCGCGCCGCCACGCCCGCCTTGCGGAAATACTTCTGGGCCAGCACGTCGGAGGCGACCTGCGACCAGGCGGCCGGCACCTCGACGGCGTCGGCACGGAACACCACCGAGCCGTCCGGGTTGCGGATCTCGCTCTGGGTCAGGCGGAACGGAATGTCCGCGTAAGGAGACTGCCCGTCCTTGGTGTAGCGCCGCTCGATCCGCATCTCTGGCCTCTTGCCTTGCCCGGCCGCGCCCCGTGCGGACGCGTCCGAAAGTCATCCCCGTCGCGACCCGAAAGACTCGCGACCCCATTCGTCGTCGCGTGCCGAACGGCCCGCGACCCCACTCATCGGCTCCGTGCTCCGACTGAACGCCCGCTACTCGCCGGTGATCCGCGCGCGGTCCCGGTCTCGTGTTCGACGTCGGCCGGAAGGCTCCCCGTTGGGTGAGGCGTGGGCGCGACAAAGGGTGTCCACGAGGGCAATTGGCCCCGGTGGAGGTCTGTCGCAAGCCTCAGGGATCCGTCCGGCGTGGACGTCGTACCAGCCGCGCCGCAGGGCCCGAACGCTAGGCCGACTCCGCCGAGGCAGTCAAGGATTAGCGTGAGAGTCTGAATCATCCCCTAAATGTGGTGGGCGCGGGGAAGAATTCCGGGGATAATTTTAACGGCTCGGCAACCCTCTGGAATCCAGTCCGGATTCTGTAAAGCCTCGGACGGACCCGGATGCGGCTCGGTAGGATGCTGCTCCCAACCAGTGTCACACGGCCGTCACAGCGACACCAAATCGGGTGTGGAAGGTCGGCGCCCGTGCAAGCCCGCAAAGGTATTTCGGTAGGCTTCGGGCCGGTGCCGGTGCCGGGGGAGGGCGTCGGGGCCGCCGGGCCGCGCGGCCCCGAGTCGCCGCCGGCGACTCGGGAGCGGGAGCCGCTGGTCAGGCGGGCTCGCGGACCGGCCGGGCGGCTCGGCCGGGCGTCGCGTGAGAGGGCGCCGGGAAAGAGCGCCGCCCGGCCGACGGCGTCGGGTCGGCTGTCCGACCGGGCGCGACGAAGTGGGCCGGCGCCGCCGGGTCCGGGTGGCCGGCGACCTCGGCCCGGACATGCGGCAGCCCTTCGGGGTGCGCCTCGCGCAGGAAAGCGATCATCCTTTCGCGCACGTCGCAGCGCAGGTCGAAGGCTTCGCCGGCCGTGCGGGCGCTGACGAGGGCGCGCAGCTCCATGGTGCGCTCGGTCGCGTCGGTGACCTGCAGGGCGCAGACCCGGCCATCCCACAGGGGCGAGCCCTTGGCGACCTCCTCGAGCTTCGCCCGCAGCCGGTCGACCGGCACGGCGTAGTCGACATAGAGCATCACGGCACCGAACAGCGCCGGGTTCTCGCGGGTCCAGTTCTGGAACGGCTTCTCGATGAAGTACGTGAGCGGGACGATGAGACGGCGCAGATCCCAGATGCGCACGACCACGTAAGTCGATGTGATCTCTTCGATCTCGCCCCATTCCCCCTCGACGATCACGGCATCGCCGAGGCGGATCGGCTGGGTCATGGCGAGCTGCACGCCGGCGATCAGGTTGGAGAACAAGGGCCGCGCCGCGAGGCCGACCACGAGACCCGCCGCGCCGGCCGAGGCGAACAGGCTGACACCGTACTGCCGCACCGTCTCGAAGTTCATCAGCGCCGCCGCGGCCGTCACCACGACCACCAGGATGGCGGCGACGCGGCGCAGGATCCGCACCTGGGTCAGGTGCTTGCGGGCGAGCGGATCGTTCGGCACCTCGCTCCGGTAGCCGCGCATGTAGAAGGCGGCGCCGAGATCGACCGCGATCATGGCGATCCAGCCGAGCAGCATGACGAAGACGACGCCGAGCAGCTTCACGGCGATGTCGGCGGCGGTCGAATCGAACGGCAGGGCCGGCAGCAGCACGGCGACGACGAAGATCACGGTCGCCAGGCGAGTCGGGCCGCGGCTGCGCTCGAGCAGCGTCAGCACGAACGGGCGCGCCCGGAAGATGCGGCGGAGCAGCCGGCCGACCAGCGCATGCAGGGCGAGCACGACGACGACCGCCACGGCCAGGACGACCAGCCCCACGACGCTGCCCGGCACCTTCGAAAGGACTTCCAGAATTGCCGCCAACAGATTGTCGATGAGACCCAATCTGCCCTCCCTCTCGGTTCGGCTGCGGCTGCGCGGGACTGCTCCCGCAGCGCAGCATAGGAGGTCAACAGGCGGTCTCCCACGCGGTTCCGGGGCGGCCGCGCGGGTGCCCGGGAGGTCGCGTCGGGCGGCGCGATCACGCCTCGGTGCCGGCCGCGGCCGGCTGGACTTCGCGGCAGCCGGGTGGCAGAAACGCGCAAAGCCTCCGGCCCTTGCAGGTGGACGATGGACCTGAAGACCTTCCTGACGCGCGTGTTCACGTGGTGGAACGGCCAGACCTTCGGGACGCAGTGGTGGACGGCGCGCCACGGCGAGCTGGTCGGCCAGGACGACCAGGGCAACATGTACTACCGGGAGAAGGGCGGGCGGATCAGCCCGGCGCTCGGCTTCGAGCGCCGCTGGGTGATCTACAACGGGCTCGCCGAGCCCTCGCGCATCCCGCCCGAGTGGCACGGCTGGATCCATCACACCGTCGACGTGCCGCCGACCGCCGAAGTCGTGACGCCGCGCGAGTGGTGGAAGCCGCACAAGCCGAACCTGACCGGCACGCCGAACGCCTGGCGGCCGCCCGGCTCGACGCTCGCCCAGAATCGCCGGCCGGCGGCGACCGGCGACTACAAGGCCTGGACGCCGGGGCGCTGAGGTCCGCCGGGCACCGGCCCGTCGGAGCCGGATCGCCGGCGCCGCGCTCGGTCGCTCCGCGCGCCGCCGCACCGGGCTCGGTCGCACCGGGAAAACTCCAGGCGCGAAAGCCGTTTCGTTTCCCTTCCGATGCCGCAATCCGCGTGTTAATTGCGCCTCCTCGCGAGCGCGCCGCCGCGCGAGCGCGCCGCTCCGGCGCGCCGCCGGCGTGCCGCCCCCGCTTCGGATTCCGCTTCGGATGACGAGATCCATGTCAGGTTTTGCGCGCGCGCCGCTCGTTCTTCTCGGCCTTCTGGTGACGGTGGCGCCGGCCGCCGCCCAGTTCGGCTCGATCTTCGGCGAGCCGCCGCCGCGGCCGCCGTCCTCGGTCCCGACCCGTCGCGAGCCGTTGCCGCCGCCCGGATCCCTGCAGCCCGTCACGCCGCTGCCGCCCGACCGGTTCGACACTGCGCCGCCGCCCTATCCTGAGCGTCGCGGAGCCTTGCCCGGAGGCGGGTCGCAGGGAATCGAATCGCAGCCGCTGGCGCCGCCGTCCGGCGCCGCGACGGCTCCGGCCCCCGGGCCGACCCCGTTGGCGCCGCCCGCCGGCGCGGCCCGGCCTGGTCAGCCGCCTGCGGCGGCGCCGGGCACCGGGCCCGCCACCGCGACCGCGCCGCCTCCGGCCGGCGGCGCTGCGCCCCCGGCCTCCGCACCGGCCGTCCCGCAGCTGCCCGAGGAGGTCGTCACCGAGGTGCCGACCGTGAAGGTGCCGAACCCGATCGCGATCTTCTCCGGCCTCGACAAGATCACGGGCCGCATCACCCGCTTCGAGGTGTCGCTCGGCGAGACCGTGCAGTACGGCGCCCTCCAGGTTCGCCCGCGCGCCTGCTACACCCGGCCACCGACGGAGGCGCCCAATACCACGGGCTTCGTCGAGGTCGACGAGGTGACGCTCCAGGGCGAGGTGAAGAAGCTGTTCCGTGGCTGGATGTTCGCGGCGAGCCCGGGCCTGCACGGCGTCGAGCACTCGATCTACGACGTGTGGCTGTCGGACTGCAAAGGCGCTGCCAATGTCGCCGAGGCGCCGCCTCCCGCGCCGCCGCCGGCCGCGGCGCCACCGCCGCAACGCCAGCAGCAGCGTCAGCAGCGCCAGCCGCGGCCGCCGGCGGCGCAGGCGATCCCGGCCGCGCCGCGCGTCCAGTAACGCCGCCCCCCCCGCCGGCCTGTCGCCCCGCGGCCATGATCGTGCTGGCTGCGACGTGTTTGCCGCGATGTCCTGGGCGCGATGTCCTGGGCGCGATTCGGTGCTGCTCATTCTATCGGCAGTACAGTCGACAGTCTTTTAATTCATCCGTAAGACTTAGGCCGATTAATTGCTTTCCTAATCCTTGTTCAGCCTGCTTTCGACGGTGTTCGACATGCCCCCATCGAACCAGTCGGCGGCCGTCCTGCGCGACGGCGGCCCCTCCGAGACGACGACGGACATCTCGGGCCTGACCGAATCGCTCACCGCCGAGGTCAACCGGATCGCCTGCGACAAGACCCGGGCGATCCAGCAGATCACCAACCAGATGAAGATGCTGGCTCTCAACGCTCTGATCGAGAGCGCGCGGGCCGGCGAGCACGGCCGCGGCTTCGCGGTCGTCGCCCAGGAGGTGCGGGCGGTCGGCCAGCAGATCGACGCCCTCGCCGGCGACCTCGAGACCCAGCTCACCCGGCGCACCGGCGCGCTGATGTCGTCGATCGCCCAGATGACCGAGCAGTCGATGGCCGACCGCATGGTCGACCTGTCGCTCAACGCCGTCGAGCTGATCGACCGGAACCTGTACGAGCGCACCTGCGACGTGCGCTGGTGGGCGACCGACTCGGCGGTCGTGTCCTGCGCGGCCGAGGCGAGCCCGGCGGCGCGCGCCTACGCGTCCGAGCGGCTCGGCGTCATCCTCGCCGCCTACACGGTCTATCTCGATCTGTGGCTGTGCGATCTCGACGGCACGGTCCTCGCCAACGGCCGCCCCGATCGCTTCGCCGTGCAGGGCACGAGCGTCGCGACCGAGTCGTGGTTCCGCGAGGCGCGGGCGCTGCGCTCCGGCGACGACTACGTCGCCGGCGACATCGAGCGCCAGCCCAAGCTCGGCGACGCCCAGGTCGCGACCTATTGCGCGACGGTGCGCGAGGGCGGCCGCACCGACGGCAAGATCCTCGGCATCCTCGCCATTCATTTCGACTGGGAGCCGCAGGCCCGCGCCATCGTGTCCGGCGTGCGGGTCGGCGACGACGCGCGCGTTCGGGTGCTGCTGGTCGATCGCCGCCTGCGGGTGATCGCCGCCTCCGACGGCGCCGGGATTCTCGCCGAGCATCTGCCGCTGAAGACCGACGGCCGCCGCTCCGGCTGCTTCCACGATCCGTCCGGCGCGCTCGTCGCCTTCCACGCGACGCCCGGCTACGAGACCTACAAGGGCCTCGGCTGGTACGGCGTCATCGTCCGCAAGGCCGGCTAGCGCGAGCCCGGCTACAGAGGTTTTCGCTGACGTCGACCCACACTCCGCGCATTCCCGCGGAAGCGGGAATCCAGGGCGTCATGTGCGGCCCCTGGGTCGCCGCCTTCGCGGGGAGGAGCGGAAATCGGGGCCGATCCGTGACAACCGAAAAACTGCTCTAGAGCGAGCCCGGGCCGGGCAGGGGCGCCGCGGTGCCGGGTGCGGCGCGCACCAGCTCCATCACCTGCGCCCCCGGGATCGGCACGTCGACGGGCAGGGCCGCAAAGTCCGCCTCGCCGACCAGCGCGGCGGCGAGCAGCTTGTGGTAGGCGCGTCGCGACACCTCGACGGCGCCGAAGCGGCGCAGATGGTCGGTGACGAACTGGGTGTCGAGCAGCCGGAAGCCGCCGGCGCGCAGCCGCGCCACGAGATGCACGAGCGCCACCTTCGAGGCGTCGCGCTCGCGGTGGAACATGCTCTCGCCGAAGAAGGCGCAGCCGAGACTGACCCCGTAGAGCCCGCCGACCAGCGCGTCGCCGTCGTAGACCTCGACCGTGTGGGCCCGGCCGATCTCGAACAGCCGCCCGTAGAGCTTCCGGATCCGCGTGTTGATCCAGGTGCGGGTGCGCCCCGGCGCCGGCTCGGCGCAGCCGTCGATCACCGCCTCGAAGTCGCGATCGGCCACCACGGTGAACCGCTCCGAGCGGATCGTGCGGGCGAGCCGCGACGTCACCTGCAGGCCCTCCAGCGGGATGACGCCGCGCTGCTCGGGCTCGATCCAGTAGAGGGCCGGATCCTCGGCGCTCTCGGCCATCGGAAAGATGCCGCAGGCATAGGCCTTCAGCAGCACCTCGGGGGTGATCTCCACCGATGCGGAGTCGCGACGAGCCATGAACGATCTGTCTGCTTTCTGATCTCGCGTGGTGCCGCCCGGCGGCTTGCGCCCGGACGGCCCGGCCACCGTCGCCGGGGCGGCTCGTCCATACGTTCGCTCCGCGTCGTCCGCCGGGCCACGCCGGGCACGCGACGCCCGGCGCGATCGCGGACCTCGCTCGGCTTTTAGCCTCTCGGCCGGGTCCGAAGCAAATCACCCGCGCGGTCGCGCAGCACCGCAGTGCGATCGCTGCTCACGCATGACTCTGACATCGGCCGCCGGAGTCACGCTGGCGAAGGTGGTCGTTCCATACCCGCGCACCGTGCCTCACCGGTTCGTGAAGACCAGCGCGGGAGCGTGTTAACGCCTCGGTAACCTCTGAAAACGTAAGCTTTTAATACAAATTGAATCAAATCGTCCCGGTCGGGCGAGTCGCAGGAGTCGGGGAATGGCCACGAGTATCGGTGCTTCTCGCAGTCGACCGCCGCGCATCCTCCTGGTGGAGGACGAGGTCCTGATCTCGATGATGATCGAGGACGCCATGGTGGAGCAGGGCTTCGAAGTCTACGTCGCCACTAATGCCGGCGACGCGCTGCAGGTGCTCGAGGATGGCACCCCGGTCGACGTGCTGTTCACCGACATCAACATCGAGGGCGAGGTCGACGGCACCCGGCTCGCCCGGATGGCGCGCGAGCTGCGCCCCGATCTCGCCGTGCTCTACGCCTCCGGCACCCTCAAGGGCATCTCCGACCCGGTGCCGGGCTCGACCTTCGTTCCCAAGCCGTACGCCCCCAAGGACGTCTGCGCCATGCTGGCGACGCTGGCGCCGCAGTGAGTCCCATCGCCCACTGACCATCGCCCAGAAGCCACGGACTGAAGCCTCGATCTGAAGCCTCGACTGACCGGACCCGACGAACCTCCCGTCGGGTCCGGTTTTTCTTTTCTGGTCGGACCGCGGTCGTGCCGCGCGACCCGTCTCAACGCCCCTCGAAGACCGGCTCGCGGCGTTCGCGCCAGGCGGCGAGGCCCTCGGCGAGATCCCGGCTCGGCACCAGCCGGGCGAACTGCTCGCTCTCGGCGAGAAGCCCGTCCGCGATGCTCATGTTCAGGCCGCGCGTCACGGCCGCCAGGATCGCCGCGACGGCGAGCGGCGACTGCCGTGCGATCAGGCCGGCGAGCTCGCGGGCGGCCGGCATCAAGGTGTCGTGCGGGACGACCGCGTTGACGAGCCCGAGCGCCAGCGCCTGATCGGCCGTGAAGCGGGTGCCGGTGAGGAGGAGCGCCAGCGCCTTCTTGCGCCCGGCGAGCCGCGCGAGCCGCTGCGTTCCGCCGAAGGTCGGCGGCATGCCGAGCAGGATCTCCGGCTTGGCGAAGAGGGCGCGGTCGCTGGCGATGGCGAGCGGCGCGGCCTCGGTGATCTCGCAGCCGCCCCCGAAGGCGAGGCCGTTGACGGCGACGATCACGGGCTTCGGGAAGCCCTCGATGCGCGCCGTCATGGCCTGGCCGCGGCGCACGAAGTCGCGCACCGCGGCGTTCGGCCCGCGCGCGACGCTGCCGGAGAACTCGCGGATGTCGCCGCCGGCCGAGAAGGCGCGGTCGCCGGCCCCGGTGAGGATCACGACCCGGACCGCGTCGTCCACCTCGATCGCGTCGAGATGCGCCATCAGGCGGTCGATGGTCGCGTAGTCGAGCGCGTTGAGCTTGTCGGGACGGTCGAGCGTCAGGGTGGCGATGTCGTCCTGCACGGCGAGGCGGACGGGGGCGGCGGAACGGATGGGCGCGGCGGCGGTCGGGCTGGGCATCGGTCGTCTCCTCGTGTCGGACGCGAGGAGGGTAGGGAGGCGGCCGCGTTGTGTATATTCACTGGTGAGTATACCTTGCGGGCATGCCACGCGCTCCCGAGCCGACCCGCGAAAAAATCCTCGCCGCCGCGACACGGCTGTTCTACGGCGCCGGCATCCGCGCCGTCAGCCTCGACGAGATCGCCGAGAAGGCCGGCGTCACCAAGAAGACGCTGTACTATCACTTCCGCAGCAAGGACGATCTGGTCGGCGCCTATCTGGAAGCGCGCGACCCGCAGAACCTCGCGGCGTTCCGCCGCTGGTTCGACGAGGCCGAGGGGACGGTCGACGCGAAGATCCGGGCGGTCTTCGAGGGCCTCGCCGAGGCGGCCCGGCATCCCAAGTGGCGCGGCTGCGGCTTCCTGCGCACCTCGGTCGAGTATGCCGATCTGCCCGGCCATCCGGCGATCAAGACCGGCATCGCCCACAAGAAGCGCGTCGAGGCGTGGCTCGCCGAGGTGTTTTCGACGGACGGCATCGTCACGGCGGGCGCGCTCGCTCGCCAGATCATGCTGCTGATCGACGGCGCCTTCGCGGTCGTGCTCCTGCACCGCGATCCGAGCTGGATGGAGACGGCCGGCGACGCCGCCGTCGCCCTGATCGCCGCGGCGCGGGTTCGCTGACGGTGGCCCGGTGCGTAGCGGACGCGCGCAGCCGCCGACCCCTCACGGTCCGCGGCGGATCACTCCTCCACGGCGCCCTTGGCCAAAAACTGCTCGAGCCAGTGGATGTGGTAGCTGCCGTCGAGGATGTCCTTGTCGCGCACCAGGGCGCGGAACAGGGGCAGGGTGGTCTCGATGCCGTCGACGACGAACTCGTCGATGGCGCGGCGCAGCCGCATCAGGCACTCGGCCCGCGTCTTGCCGTGGACGATCAGCTTGCCGAGCAGCGAGTCGTAATAGGGCGGGATCACGTAGCCCTGATAGGCCGCCGAATCGACCCGCACGCCCATGCCGCCGGGCGGATGGTAGTGGCGGATCTTGCCCGGCGACGGCCGGAAGGAGATCGGGTTCTCGGCGTTGATCCGGCACTCGATGGCGTGGCCGTGATAGGTCACGTCCTCCTGGCGCAGCGTCATGCCGGCGCCGGCGGCGACGCGGATCTGCTCGAGGATCAGGTCGATGTCGGTGATCGCCTCCGTCACCGGGTGCTCGACCTGGATGCGGGTGTTCATCTCGATGAAGTAGAACTCGCCGTTCTCGTACAGGAACTCGATCGTCCCGACGCCGAGATACTGGAGCTCCTGCATCGCCTTGGCGACGATGTCGCCGATCCGCACGCGGGCCTCGGCATTGAGGGCCGGGGAGGGGCTCTCCTCCCAGATCTTCTGGTGGCGCCGCTGCAGCGAGCAGTCGCGCTCGCCGAGATGAATGGCGCGCCCTTCGCCGTCGCCGAGCACCTGGAACTCGATGTGGCGCGGCTGCTCGAGGTACTTCTCCATGTAGAGCGAGTCGTCGCCGAAGGCGGCCTTCGACTCGGCCCGCGCCGTGGCGAGCGCGATCCGCAGGTCGGCCTCCGAGCGGGCGACCTTCATGCCGCGGCCGCCGCCGCCGGCCGCCGCCTTGACGAGCACCGGATAGCCGGTCTCGGCCGCGACGGCCTTCGCCTCCTCGTCGGACCCGATGGCGCCGTCGGAGCCCGGCACGCATGGAATGCCGAGGCGCCTGGCCGTGCGCTTCGCCTCGATCTTGTCGCCCATCAGGCGGATATGGGCGGGCTTCGGGCCGATGAAGTGCAGCCCGTGCTCCTCGAGGATCTCGGCGAAGCGGGCATTCTCCGACAGAAAGCCGTAGCCCGGATGCACCGCGTCGGCGCCCGTGATCTCGCAGGCGGCGAGCAGCGCCGGGATGTTGAGGTAACTGTCCTTGGCGGGCGGCGGGCCGATGCAAACGCTCTCGTCGGCGAGCCGCACATGCATGGCGTCGGCGTCGGCCGTCGAGTGCACCGCGACGGTCGCGATGCCCAGGTCCTTGCACGCGCGAAGAATGCGGAGCGCGATCTCTCCGCGATTGGCGATCAGGATTTTCTCGAACATCGCGGTCCTCGGGGCCCGCGTCATTCGATGATCATGAGGGGCTCGCCGAACTCGACCGGCTGGCCGTCCTCGACGAGGATCTGCGTCACCGTCCCGGAGCGCGGCGCCGGGATCTGGTTCATGGTCTTCATCGCCTCGATGATCAGCACGGTCTCGCCGGCCTTCACCTGGGTGCCGACGTCGACGAAGGGCCGCGCCTCGGGCTCGGGCGCCATGTAGGCGGTGCCGACCATCGGCGAGGTGACGACGCCCGGATGCTTGGACGGATCCATCGGCCCGTCGGCGACCGCGTAGAGGCCCGGGACGGCGCTGGCGGCCGGCGCCGCCTGGACCGGCGCCGCGACGGCGTGGACGGCGGTGACCTGGCGGGCGACGCGGACCCGCAGGCCGCCGTGCTCGATCTCGATCTCGGTGAGGTTGGTCTCGCCGAGGAGGCGCGCCAGGGTGCGCACGATCTCCTCGTTGACGGCGCTGATGCCGGTCGCCGGCTCCGGCGTGTCGTTGTCGGCGGCTGTCACGTTCTCGTCTCCTGACCTGCGAGGCCCGCGAGGCCCGCGATGGCGAGCCCGTAGCCCTGCGGACCGAGTCCGCAGATCACCCCCTTGGCGACCTGCGACACGTAGGACGTCCGGCGGAAGGGCTCGCGGGCGTGGATGTTGGTGAGATGCACCTCGATCACCGGGAGGGTGATCGCCGCGATCGCGTCCAGGATGGCGACCGAGGTGTGCGTGTAGGCGGCGGCGTTGAGGACGATCCCGGCGGCGCCGGCGCGGCCGGCCTCCTGGATCCAGGAGACGAGCTCGCCCTCGTGGTTGGACTGGCGGAACACGATCTCGAACCCGTGGCGCTCTCCGGCCGTCCGGCACAGGGCCTCGACGTCGGCCAGCGTCGCGCGGCCGTACTTCTCCGGCTCGCGGTTGCCGAGCAGGTTCAGGTTCGGACCGTTGATGACGTAGACGGTGGGCTTCATGAACGTCCACCGGGGTCGGAGCGCACCCGGATCACGGTTTCGGGGTGCCCGGCTCGCGTCCGGCGGACCGTCTTATAGGGGCGCCGGGCCGGAAGGGGAAGTGTCGACACCACCGTCCGGACGAGCCCTGACGCACCGCGGAACGGGCCGACCCGTCCGCGCGGACGGGTTCCGGCGGGCCGGAGGGGAGAGGAGTCGCCTTACCGGGGCGGGAACTTTTCCGCCTTTCCCGTCGATACAAAGACGTTACACTGTGGGGACCGGATCGTGGCGGGCTGGTCCGCCGGTCCGGTCGGCGTTTCCGGCCGTGGGCCGGGCCCCTGACGTGCCCCCGTATTGTTTCTCGCGTATCTCTCGCTCGTTGTTTCGCGTAGGACTTGCTCGAAGGACTTTTGGCATGCACGACCAGACCGACCATGGACCGGATTTCGCCGACCAGGCGATCGAGGACTTCAAGAAGACCGTCGACCAGGCGATCATTCAGACCGAGGATGCAATGGAAAAGATGGGCTACGACGTATCCGCCGCCGCCCAGGTGACCGAAGATTACCGGGCCAAGGTGTTCGACTACATGCGCGGCAACCTGAACGCCGCGCTCGACTACGCCGCCAATCTCGCCGCGCTGAAGACGCCCGCCGATATCGCGTCGATGGTGTCGCGCGACGGCGGGCCGGCGCCCCAGGAGGTCGCGGCGGCGGCGACGGCGGCCGACGAGTATCGCCAGAAGATGTTCGCGTTCATGAAGGCGAACATCAACTCGGCCCTCGATTTCGCCGAGGATCTCACCGCCGTGAAGACGCCGTCCGAGCTGGTCGAGCTGTCGACCAGCCATGCCCGCAAGCAGTTCGAGGCGCTCACCGCGCAGTCGACCGAGCTCGGCATGCTCACCCAGAAGTTCTCGGCCTGGAACAGCAACCCGTTCGAGGGCTTCACCAGCCCGTTCGAAGGGTTCGCCAAGCTGTTCACGCCGCCCAAGACCTGACCGGCGGCACCGGCCGGGCTCATCGATCGCCGCGGGCGAGGCCGGACGATCCACCGGCCGCGCCGCGCGGAGGCGAGTCGTCCCGGCGCGCGTCGTCCGGTTGCGTTCGCGCTCCGTTCGGCCCGGGTGCGGCGGCCGTGTCACACGGCAGGCGCCGCAGGCGCGGATTCGGCTCCCCCGGATGCGTCATCGCGTCCATAGGACCATCGGCGCACCCGCCGGCGGTGGTAAGACCGTTGACTTTTTTGCGGTGCGGCTGGAACGTGAGGGGCTTCTTTACACCTCGTTTTTTTCCGATGCGGATAGCGTAACACCATGTTCAAGCGGATCCTGATCGCCAACCGCGGCGAGATCGCGTGCCGGGTCATCAAGACGGCGCGTCGGATGGGCATCGAGACCGTCGCGGTCTTCTCCGACGCCGACAAGGACGCGCTCCACGTCGAGATGGCCGACACGGCGGTCCATATCGGCCCGCCGCCGGCGGCGCAGAGCTATCTGGTCATCGAGAAGATCGTCGCCGCCTGCCGGGAGACCGGCGCCGAGGCGGTGCATCCCGGCTACGGCTTCCTGTCCGAGCGCGAGGCCTTCGCGGCGGCGCTCGCCGAGGCCGGCATCGTGTTCATCGGCCCGAACGTCCGCGCCATCGCGGCGATGGGCGACAAGATCGAATCCAAGAAGGCGGCGGCGTCGGCCGGCGTGTCGACCGTGCCGGGCTTCCTCGGCGTCATCGAGGACGACGCGCACGCGGTGCGGATCGCCGAGGAGATCGGCTATCCGGTGATGATCAAGGCCTCTGCCGGCGGCGGCGGCAAGGGCATGCGCATCGCCTACGACCGCTCCGAGGTGGCCGAGGGCTTCAACCGCTCCAAGTCGGAGGCGAAGTCGGCCTTCGGCGACGATCGCGTCTTCATCGAGAAGTTCATCGTCGACCCGCGCCACGTCGAGATCCAGGTGCTCGGCGACAAGCACGGCAACGTCATCCATCTCGGCGAGCGCGAATGCTCGATCCAGCGCCGCAACCAGAAGGTCGTCGAGGAGGCGCCGTCGCCTCTCCTCGATGCCGAGACGCGCGAGAAGATGGGGGCCCAGGCGGTCGCGCTGGCCAAGGCGGTGGGCTACGATTCCGCCGGTACGGTCGAGTTCGTCGCCGGGCAGGACAAGAGCTTCTACTTCCTGGAGATGAACACCCGCCTCCAGGTCGAGCATCCGGTCACCGAGCTGATCACCGGGGTCGATCTCGTCGAGCAGATGATCCGGGTCGCCGCCGGCGAGCCGCTGCAGCTGAAGCAGAGCGACATCCAGATCTCCGGCTGGGCCGTGGAAAGCCGCGTCTATGCGGAAGATCCCTCGCGGAATTTCCTGCCGTCGATCGGCCGCGTGGTGCGCTTCCGCGCCCCGGTCGAGCGGACCGGCAGCGCGTTCGACCCGGTGACGGTGCGGGTCGACACCGGCGTCTACGAGGGTGGCGAGATCTCGCTCTACTACGATCCGCTGATCGCCAAGCTGATCACCCACGCGGACACGCGCATCGCGGCCATCGATGCGCAGGCGCGGGCGCTCGACAGCTTCTATGTCGAGGGCATCCGCCACAACATCCCGTTCCTCTCGACGCTGATGCAGCACGAGCGCTGGCGCGCCGGGCGGCTCTCCACCCGGTTCATCGCCGAGGAGTGGCCGGACGGCTTCCATCCGCTGCCGGCCTCCGGCGACCGCGCCAAGATCATGGCCGCGGTGGCGGCCGTGATGGAGTTCCAGACCACCGAGCGCAAGCGCAAGATCTCGGGTCAGATGAAGCACCCGCACGTGCCCGGCGACCGTCGCCGCATCGTGCTGGTCGGCGACCAGGAGGTCGAGCTCGAGGTCGAGCGCGAGGGCAACGGCATCGACGTCCACTTCATCGAGGGCGGCAAGCGCGGCCGCAAGCGCTACACCGAATCGACCTGGAAGCCCGGTGACGCGCTGTGGCTCGGCGTCATCGACGACGAGCCGATCGCCGTGCAGGTGCGCGACATCCCGAACGGCCATCTGATGACCCACCACGGCATCGAGGTGAAGGTCTACGTCTACAAGCCGTGGGAGGCCTTCGCGATCCGCCTGATGCCCGAGAAGGCGAAGACCGACACCGGCAAGCGGGTACTGTGCCCGATGCCGGGCCTCGTCATCTCGGTCGAGGTGACGGCCGGGCAGGACATCAAGGCCGGCGAGACTCTCGCGGTGATCGAGGCGATGAAGATGGAGAACGTGCTGCGCGCCGAGCGCGACGGCACGGTCGCCAAGGTTCACGCCAAGAAAGGCGACAGCCTGCCGGTCGACGCCGTGATCCTGGAGTTCGCCTGATCCGCGGCACGGCGCGCTCGCCCGCGACGTCGCGCCGCGGGGCGGCGTGGCGGTGCTGGATCACCTTGTCAGGTCCGTCGCCGATCGCTCAGAATGACTGGGTGATCGTGGAGCGGTTGTCGGGTCCGATGACCCGGAGCCGATGTCCGTTCGTCCCCGCGAAGGCGGGGACCGAGGGGGCGACACGGCACGCGGCCCCTGGATCCCCGCCTGCGCGGGGATGAGCGGAGCTTCGCGCCTTCAGGGAAGCCGCTGTGGCATCGACCTCCTAGTGTCGACACAGTCGGACGGCAGGACGATCTCCGGTCGTTCCGCCGGAGGAGGGCGACCCGGTCGCCGACCGGGTCGAGGCTGAAAGGCGCTGCGTGCGTGAGGCGTTGCATGCGTGTCGCCGGACGCCGTTCCCTTGTCGTCGGGACCAGCATCTGGGGACGAGCAGCATGAACGACGTGAATGCCAATGCGGTGAACCTGCAGGACTGGGTCGGGCGCACCGAGGAGGCGAGCGACCAAGCTTATCCCACGCCGCCGCGCGCGCTCGCCGCGACGCTCGACCAGGTCGGCACCGACTATGCGGTCGGCACGCCGCTGCCGGAGTTGTGGCACTGGCTCTATTTCCTGCCGATGGCGCCGGCCCGCGAGATCGGCCCCGACGGGCATCCCAAGCGCGGGGGCTTCCTGCCGCCGATCGCGCTCGAGCGCCGCATGTGGGCGAGCGGCCGCTACGTCTTCCGCGATCACTTGCGCGTCGGCGACGTGCTGCACAAGACCTCGGAGATCACCAAGGTCGCCGAGAAGGACGGCAAGACCGGCCGGATGGTGTTCGTCACGGTGCGCCACACGGTGCGGTCCGGCCGCGGCCTCGCGGTCGAGGAGGAGCAGGACATCGTCTACCTGCCGATGCCCAAGGCGTTCACGCCGCCGCCGCCGACCAAGGCGCCCGAGAGCCCGAGCTGGAGCGAGCCGGTGGCGCTCGATCCGGTGCTGCTGTTCCGCTTCTCGGCGCTGACCTTCAACGGACATCGCATCCACTACGATCTGCCCTACGCCAAGGACACCGAGAAGTATCCCGGCCTCGTGCTGCACGGGCCGCTGCAGGCGCTGCTGCTGCTCGAGGCGGCCAAGCGCCACGCGCCCGATCGCGTCCCGTCGAGCTACTCGTTTCGCGCCGTGCACCCGGTGTTCGGCCACGACCGCGTCACCCTGATGGGCGTCGCCCGTGACGACGGCGGCGTCGATCTCTTCACCGTCAACGGCGACGGCCATGTCGGCATGCAGGCGACCGTGGCGTGGGCGGCGAATGATCGATCGCACTGAGACTGTGCCGCCTTCTCACCTCTCCCCGCTTGCGGGGGCGCGACTCTTGCCGCGCCAAAGAGGTCGACGTTCGCGCGTTCAGCGCGAATGTCGGGTGAGGGGGCGTATCCGTATCCACGAGAGGCCCCCTCACCCGACTCGCCTCTTCGAGGCGAGCCACCCTCTCCCCGCGCGCGGGGAGAGGGAGCGCCGACCGCATGCCGCGTGGCTCGCCGCCGGGACGTCCCTATGACCCGCCGCCTGTTGATCGTGCTGCTCAACACCGATCCGCGCAATCCGGAGGAGCTCGGGGCGCCGTTCTATCACGCCGCCGTCGCGGCCGCGATGGATTATCAGGTCGACGTCGTGTGCACGGCGACGGCCGGCCGTCTGATGCGCAGGGGCGTGGCGGATCAGATCCACATCAAGCCGGGGCACCCGAAGACCGTGCACGACTGGATCAGGGAGGCGCACGACCAAGGCGCTCGCTTCTGGGCCTGCCCGGCCAATCTCGATCTGTTCGACATGACCGAGGCCGATCTCATTCCCGAGTGCAGCGGCATGATGGGCGCAGCCGCGATGATCCGCGACCTGATGGAAGGAGAGTGCCGGGTGCTGACGTATTGAGGGGCGCCCTTCAAGCGACCCGCGCCTGTTCCGCCCTCACCCTGAGGAGGCTGCGAAGCAGCCGTCTCGAAGGGCGAGGGCAGCCGCGGGAGTGGCCGCATGGTTCGAGACGCGCTCCGGTGGAGCGCTCCTCACCATGAGGGGAGAGTCGATGCCGTGCGGCGGGGATTGGCCGCGATCGTGAGGGTGCCGTGGCCAAGGTGCTGGACGCCGATTATCCGGACGATCTGTTCTACGACATGGAGAATCAGATCTGGTACGCGGCCGAGCCGGACGGGGCGGTGCGGGCCGGCTTCACGCCGTGGGCGGTCGGGCTGATCGGCGACGTGCTGGTGTTCACGCCGAAGCGCAGCGGGCTCGCCTTCGAGAAGGACCGCTGGATCGCCATGGTCGAGGGCGGCAAGTGGGTCGGCGCGGCGCGCGCGGGTTTCGACGGCACCGTGCTGGGTCACAACGAGCGGCTGGTGGACGCCCCCGAGCTGATGATGAAGGATGCCTTCGGCGAGGGCTGGATGATGCGCCTGCGTCCGGCCCGCGACGACTGGCGCGACGGCCTCGTCACCGGCGAGGCGATCGGGCCGGCGTTCGACGCCTGGCTGCTCACCGGCGCCTACAAGGACCGCACCGGGTAGCCGCCCGGTCGACGTCCTGTCACGCACCATCGTCATCGGCCGGTTCGTCGCGGCCCGAGTCAGGGGTCCGGCTTGCGCCGGGCGCGCTGGCGGGTCTGGCGCGGCTGTTCCCCGAAGACCTCCTTGTAGGCCGCGGTGAAGTGGCCGAGATGCGTGAAGCCGGACCGCCGGGCGATCTCGGCCACCGTCGCCTGCGAGCCGACGCGCTGCAGCCGCTCGCGCGCGAGCGTCAGGCGGTGCCGGCGGATGAACTGCACGATGGTGCAGTCGTGGTTCGCCCGGAACAGGATCTGCAGCGAGCGCAGCGACAGCCCGGCGTGCCGCGCCATGGCGACGAGATCGACATGACCTTCGGCATGCGCCCGGATGTACTCCTCGGCGCGCCGCAGCGGCACGGGGTTGCGGCAGACGACGCGACGCGCGTCCGGATCGGCCGCCGCGGCGAGAACATGCGCCAGCCCGAGCACGACGAGCTGCTCGTGCGCGGCCCGGAACGCGACGCTGTCGACGATCGCGGCCGGCTTCGTGTCGATGGCGACGACCAGACGCCGCACCTGCTCCACCAGGTCCTGCAGGCCGGGAAGGTTGGTCTCCAGGAAGTTCTCGTCGAGGATCGAGTCGATCGGGGCGTCGCATTCGAACGCCCGCAGCGCCTCGGCGACGCGCGCCGGGTCGGCCCGCACGGTCAGGTGCTCGCCGGCGCTGAACCAGACGTGCTGATCGTCGTGCGGCGCGAGCCCGGCAATGCCGCCGACGATGGTGCGGGCCCGCGACCCTGCCGTGATCGAGACCCGTGACGTGATCGGAACCAGGAGCCGCACCGCGTCCCGGCTGTGCGCTTCGAGCCGCAGGGCGGACGTGTGAGACACCGCGTGGAGCGAGGAGCGCATGTCGCCGTTCGCGAGGTCGAACGAGGCGATGTCGCTGCGAAACGATTCGGCCTGCTCGGCCTCGATCCATTTGATCCCGGGATTGTCCTTGCGCGCCTGCGCACGGAAGCCATCCAGATCCATCGTGCCGAATGAGCGGAAGCGGTTGAGCATATCGGTCCGGTCGCGAGCACCTTTAATACTTACTCGGACCATGAAGTCGTGTTGTCTATACTACCTATTCCGCATCCAATGCGGAATCGGGATAGTCTTGCGTGTTTCGGAGTACCAGAAATTGAGTCTAATATTAACATAAACTTAGCGTTTTGCGCTCAAAATTACAGAAATTAATACATAGAGGCTAATTCAAATACGAAGCCTCCGATCCACCCCGACCGCCGCACTCCACGCGACGGCCGACCGTCGACTCGTGCCCGGAGCTCACGACCACCATGTCTCTGCTCACCCGCATCAAGATCCTCCCGAAGATTCTCGCCGTCATCCTGCTGCTCGCGGCCGTCGCCGCCGGCGGCACCTGGTATGCCGGCCGCACCATGATGGTGATCGACGACGGCTACTCGCGCTTCCTCGACACGGACGCGCAGGCCTGGATCACGGTGGCTCGGCTCAATCGCGCCCTCTACAATTATGAGATGCTGGTGTACCGGATCATCGCCGAAACCGACGAAGCGCAGATGCGCCGGCTGCTTCCCGAGATCGAGAAGGTCCACAACCAGACGAAGCAGTTCTTCGCGACGGTCGCGGAGAAGACCCCGCGATACAGGGAGCTGGTCGAGCAGAACGCCCGGCTCCTCGAGCAGATCCGTGACGCTGCCCAGCCGGTCGTCGAGCTCACCCTGAAGAACATCAACGACAAGGCGACCGATCTGATGCGCAGCTCGGTCGATCCGCTGTTCGTCAAGCTGCTCGACGCCAATGTGGTGCTCGGAACCCGGCTCGATGCGGACATCAAGAACGGTTCGGTCGAGCTGACCGTGACCAGCGAGTCCGCCGTCCGCACCACCTATACGATCGTCGGGATCGGCGTCGCGGCCGGGGTCCTGCTCGCCTTCGCGGTGGCACAGTTCGGCATCTCGCGACCGATCACCCGGCTCGCCGACGGCATGCGCCGCCTGGCCGAGGGCGACTTCGGCGTGGTGCTGGCCGGCGTCGGCCGCAAGGACGAGGTCGGCGAGATCGCCGACGCGGTCGAGGCGTTCAAGATCAAGGCCGCCGAGAAGGCGCGCCTGGAAGCCGAGGAGAAGGCCGAGCAGGACCGGATCGCGGCGGCGCGCCGCAAGGCCGACATGGTCGCGCTCGCCGACGGCTTCGAGCGCGCGGTCGGCGACATCGTGAAGACCGTGTCGTCGGCCTCGACCGAGCTCGAGGCGGCGGCCGGCACGCTCACCCGCACGGCCGAGAGCACCCAGGGCCTGTCGGCCACGGTCGCCGCCGCGTCCGAGCAGGCCTCCGCCAATGTCCAGAGCGTCGCCTCGGCGACCAACGAGATGTCGTCGTCGGTCGGTGAGATCGGCCGGCAGGTCCAGGAGGCGACCCGCATCGCCAGCGATGCGGTGCGTCAGGCCGAGAAGACCGACGGCCAGATCACCGAGCTGTCGCAAGCGGCGAACCGCATCGGCGACGTCGTGAAACTGATCACGGCGATCGCCGAGCAGACCAACCTCTTGGCCTTGAACGCGACGATCGAAGCGGCTCGCGCCGGAGAGGCCGGCAAAGGGTTCGCGGTGGTCGCCCAGGAGGTCAAGGCGCTCGCCGCCCAGACCGCCAAGGCGACCGGCGACATCGGCGCCCAGATTTCGGGCATGCAGTCGGCCACCCAGGTCTCGGTCGGGGCGATCAAGGAGATCGGCGGCACCATCGGCCGCATCGCCGAGATTTCCGCCGCGATCGCGGCCGCCGTGGAAGAGCAGGGCGCGGCGACCCACGAGATCGCCCGCAACGTCCAGCAGGCCGCTGCCGGCACCACCCAGGTCGCCGCCAACATCACCGAGGTGAACCGCGGCGCCGGCGAGACCGGATCGGCGTCGAGCCAGGTGCTCGCCTCGGCCCAGTCGCTCGCCCACGAGAGCGCCCGGCTGCGCGTCGAGGTGGATCGCTTCCTCGTCGGCGTGCGCGCCGCGTGACGCCGGGAGCGCCGATCGTGACGAGCCCCGCACGTCCGTCCACCATCGGCCCGGCGCCGCCGGGCGGCGAAGCGGCGCTGCGCCGCCGCATCGCCAGCCTGCGGCGACGCTCCGACCACCTGTCGACCCTGCTGTTCTGTCTCGTCTCCTGTCTCGACGTGATCGCCGACGGTCTGGTCGAGCACGGTCTGGTCGAGCACGATCTGGTCGAGCGCGATCTGGCCGAACACGGGCCGGCCGATCACGCGCGGCACGAGGAGGCGCGGGCGCTGCTCGCCCGCATCGATCAGGTGAAGGCGAAGGCGGCGTCGGCGCGCCACCACCTGCACGAGACCGAGCGGCTGCTGCATGGCCCGGGCCTGCCCGGCGACGTGATGTGGCGCCGGTGACGCCGTGATCCTGCTCCGGCGCCGGCGTGTCTCACGCCGGCGTCGGGAACTCCTCGCCGGTCCACGCGTGCGGCACGGCGAGCCGGCCGGCGACGATCTCGGCCGCGATCGCGGCGATGCGGGCGCGGATCTCCTCCGGAACCCGCGGCGCCATGGCGAGCCGCACCGCCTCCGGCGTGTCGAGCCCGACCTGACGGATCTGCCCCGTCGCGAAGCGTCCGGCCGCCTTGTCGGCGACCGCCTGGAAGACGGCGCGGCCCGAGTCGGCACAGGCCGAGGCGACGAACACGTCGGGCACGATGGTGGTCCAATCGACCACGTTGCCGATCTGCGGCACGCCCGTCTCGCGGCACGCCTCGACGGCGCCCATGCGGCCGGCATTGAGCATCGTGAACACGACGTCGGCGCCGGCCGCGATCATCGCCGTCGCGACCTTCTTCGACAGCGCGTTGTCGTCCTGGTTGCCGGAGAAGTTGGTGAGCAGCCTCGCCTTCGGGTTCGTGTGGGCGACGCCGGCCGCGTATCCGGCCCGGCCCTTGAGGCCCGGCACGACGCGGATGCCGGACATGTGGCCGACCACGCCGGTCTTGGTGATCAGGCCGGCGAGCGCGCCGGCCAGGAAGGCCGACTGCTCCTGCAGCACCTCGTAGCTCGCGAGATTCGGCCCGGTGACGTTGCCCTGCGTCACCACGAAGGCGACATCGGGAAACTCCGCCGCCACGGTCTTGGCGGCCCCGTTGTTCTGGCCGCCATGGGCGACGACGAGATCGGGTGTCTTCTGCGCCAGCGCGCGCAGCGCCGCGGCGAGGGCCTCGGGCTGCGGCGCGATGCCTTGGGTGACGTCGATGTCGGCCGAGACGACCGCCGCGGCGAGCTTCAGGCCCTCGTAGCCGGCCTGCATGAAGCCGCGGTCGTCGATCTTGCCGGCGAACAGCGCGGCGACCTTCAGGCGTGCGGCCGCGGCCGGACCACTGCCGCCGAGCAGCGGCAGCGCGCTCCCGGCGGCGCCGAGCAGAACCGTGCGGCGGCTGAGCATGCGCGTATCCATCGGTGCGGTCCTCCTCGCCGGCGTCTCGATGCATGTCCGAGACCCGCCGTGCGTGCCGAGATGTATCCCGGGCCCGGACATAAAAAAAGCGCGGCCCGCAGGCCGCGCTTCGCATCTCGACTTTGCACCCCGATCGCGATGGGGGTGCCGCGATCTCGGCGCCGCCTCAGTGGGCCGCGGCGGCCATCGCCTCGCGGGCGGCGGCCGGGCTCTCCATCGCGGCGACGCGGTTGCGCACCGCCTTCTGGACCTTCTCGAAGGCCCGCACCTCGATCTGCCGGACGCGCTCGCGCGACACCCCGAACTCCTCGGCCAGCTCCTCCAGCGTCACCGGATCGTCGGCGAGCCGGCGCGCCTGGAAGATGCGGCGCTCGCGATCGTTGAGCACCTCCATGGCCTCGGCCAGCGCCTTGCGGCGGTTGTCGAGCTCCTCGTGCTCGGCGAGCCGCGTCTCCTGGCTGTCGCTGTCGTCGACCAGCCAGTCCTGCCACTCGCCCGAGTCGCCGTCGTCGCGGATCGGCGCGTTGAGCGAAGCGTCGCCGCCGAGCCGGCGGTTCATGTCGATGACGTCCTGCTCGCCGACGCCCAGCCGCTTGGCGATGATCGCCACCTGATCGGGGCGAAGATCGCCTTCCTCGAGCGCCGAGATCTTGCTCTTCGCCTTGCGCAGGTTGAAGAACAGCTTCTTCTGGTTGGCCGTGGTGCCCATCTTCACCAGCGACCACGAGCGCAGGATGTATTCCTGGATCGCCGCCTTGATCCACCACATCGCATAGGTCGCGAGGCGGAAGCCCTTCTCGGGCTCGAACCGCTTCACGGCCTGCATGAGGCCGACATTGCCTTCCGAGATCACCTCGGAGATCGGCAGGCCGTAGCCGCGATACCCCATGGCGATCTTGGCGACGAGGCGGAGATGCGAGGTGACGAGCTGCTGGGCGGCGTCGCGATCACCGTGCTCGCGCCAGCGCTTCGCCAGCATGTACTCCTGCTGGGGCTCCAGCATGGGAAACCGGCGGATCTCGTCGAGATAGCGGGCGAGGCCCGACTCGGCGTTGATCACCGGCATGGAAGCGGATTGGGCCATCGTAAGCGCCCTCCAAGTTGTGCCCCCGTGTCGCGGCGGGCGATGAAGGCGCCGCCGCTCCAGGAGCCGACGACGCCCTGCTGCGTGCGACGGCATTCGCCGATCGCGCGTCGCAGCATACACGGGCGGGTCGTTCGAAGAAACCAGACGAGCCGTCACCGTCACGTGACGACCCTGTGACCAATCGACCTACGGCGTTGATGTCGCACCGTTTTGGTTACCGTGGCCTTGGCGGCCGTGGTTACCGATCCATTCGTTGATACGAGCGACGGGTCGAAACGATCACGCCCGCGACGCAGCGCCGCGGCACCGACGCCGTGTCCGACATCCGGCCCCGAACGCCCGGAGCCGACCCTCGCCACGATCATGTCGTCGGTGTCTTTGCTCGTTCCAACCTGCCGGTGACCAACTGCCGGTGACCAACTCTCGGGCGCATCCGACGCGCCGCGCGCACGCGAGCGCACACGTCCTCAACGTCGCGCGAGGTCGATGGTTCCCCCACCCAGGACCTTATGTAGGTGGGCGAGATCGGCCGGCAAGGGGGCGCGCCAGACCAGATGCTTGCGGGTCTTCGGATGCTGGATGCCGAGCAGGAAGGCGTGCAGGGCCTGGCGGCCGAGGCCGTCGAGGATCGTCTGCGCCTCGGCGGGCAGCAGCGCCGCCTTAGTGCGGAAGCCCGGGCCGTAGACCGGGTCGCCGATCAGCGGGTGGCCGAGCGCGGCGAGATGCACGCGGATCTGGTGGGTCCGGCCGGTCTCCAGCCGGCAGGCGATCAGGCTCGCCACCGGCTCGCCGGACTTGCCGCGGTATTTCTCCACCAGTTCCCAGTGGGTGATCGCCTCGCGGCCGTCCGGCCGGATCGCCATCTTGTCGCGCGACTGCGGATGGCGGCCGATCGGCTTGTCGATCGTCCCGCGCGGCCGGTCCGGCACGCCCCACACGAAGGCGAGGTAGCCGCGCTCCAGCGGCCCGGTGCGGCCGTGGTCGGCGAACTGGCGCGACAGCGCGCGGTGCGCTTTGTCGGTCTTGGCGACCACCATCAGGCCGGTCGTGTCCTTGTCGAGACGGTGGACGATGCCGGGCCGCGCCACCCCGCCGATGCCGGACAGGCTCTCGCCGCAATGGGCGACCAGCGCGTTGACGAGCGTGCCGCTCCAGTGCCCGGCCGCCGGGTGGACGACCAGGCCGGCCGGCTTGTCGATCACCAGGAGTTCGTCGTCCTCGAACACCACATCGAGCGCGATCGCCTCGGGCTGCGGCTCCGGCGGCTCCGGCGGCGGCACCTTGACCAGCAGGCGCTCGTTCGCATTGACGCGCTGGCCGGGATCGCGGACTGTGCGGTCGCCGATCGCGACGTGTCCGCCCAGAATCAGGCTCTTGAGCCGGGAGCGCGAGTAATCGGCGAGGCGGGCGGCGAGCACACGGTCGAGTCGATCGCCGGCCTCGGCAGGCGCGACGACGACCGTCTCGTGGCGATCCCCTTCGGTCATGACCTCTCCGCACTCCTCCCGTGATTCGGCCGGCGCCGCCGGTGGACCCGACGACACGCCGCTCGATCCCGAACAGGCGCGCTTCATGGCGCGCGTCAAGTTCTTGATGGCCCTGTCCGGCGCCGCCACCTTCATCGGCATCGCCGTGGTGCTCGGAGTCGTGGGCTACCGCGTTTCAAAGAGCGGGGGAAGCACCGAAAGCGAGCTGACCGTCCAGCTGCCGAAGGGGGCGCGAATCACCGCCACGGCGGTTGCCGGCGAGCGCGTCGTGGTGACGGTCGAATCACCCGCCGGCATCGAGATTCGCAGCTTCGACGCCCAGACCCTCAAGCCCACCGGCCGCCTGCGCTTCGCCACCGAGCCGTGAGGCCGACGATCGCCCGAGCCGTGAGGCCGACGATCGCCGGCCGGCGGTCCGCCGGCAGGCGAAAGGCGCGGAACCGCCCGGCCGGCGCGCGGGTTGGGTCGGGACGCCCGGCTGTGCGGGCACGGAGGCCTCGATGACCGACACGCCGCGCGAGACGACACCGCAGCGATCCGTCGCGGACCCGCGCGCCGATCTGAAGCGCGACGCCGGCGAGCGGGACCGCGACGCCGCGGGCAGCCACGACCGCACCGCGACCGGCCCGGGGACGGAGCCTCGGAAGGCCACCGATTTCGGCCCCGGCGGGCTCACCGGCGAGCGCCCCGACCCGACCGGCGACGGCCGCCGGCGTGATGCCGACGCCCGGGTGCTGCGCGATCTCGGCCAGGCCCGCCAGACCGACTGAGGCCGCGGCCGCCCGCGTCATGGGCCCGTGCAAGGGCGCCATGCGGCGAACGATCGCCGCATCAGACCCGCTTGCGCTCGCGCCCGAACGCGGCTATGTCCACCTCAACGCTCCCTTCGTCTAGCGGCCCAGGACGTCGCCCTCTCACGGCGAAAACAGGGGTTCGAGTCCCCTAGGGAGCGCCAATTTTCCGTTAAATTACAAGACGTTGCGATCCGGCCGATTTGCGGCCGGACGATCTGTCTATTATCCGTCGAGAATGACGGTGGTGGACAACAGTGCGCGTCAGTCGAGCGTACTGACGCGGGTGCGGGCCGCCGAGAACCGAATCACCCGAACTGGTTGCGCGACGCAGATTTCAACTGGTCCCGCCGACCATCGAGTCTGCACTCGCCTCGGCCTTAACGGCCGGGGCGAGGCCCCGAACGAAAAGGGCCGCCCCGGAGGGCGGCCCTTTCTGCGTCCGGCACGGCCGGCGAGGTGGTCAGCCCGCGTCGCCCACCTCGGCGACCTGCTCCCGGGTCGCGTAAGGGCTCAGCATGCGGAACAGCTCGCCGCGCGCCTCCTGGAGCCGCTCGCTCGTCGACTTCAGCGCACGAGCGACACGATCGAAGGCGGCGACCACGTCCCCCTCCAAGTCGTTCCCGGAGGCCATCATCGCCAACACGGTCGCGAAATCCGAAACGCAGGTGACGTCGTCTTCCATCCTGCATGCGACATCAAAGGGTGTCACCTCGCCGCGGGCCAGCCTCTCCCGGCGCACCTCGATCTCGGCCTCCCGGCGCGCCGTCTCGTCGGTCTCCGAGTCGGTGTCGAGAATGCCTAGAGGATCGTTCTCGGGCCGCGTGACAGCTCCCATCGCCGCGACCGCATCGACGAGATGACGAAACACCTTTTGCGGCCAGTTCATGGGGCCGACCGGTCCTTCGATGCCGATGAGCAGCTGCAGCTCGGCCGCGGTCGCGCGCAGCCACACGAGCAGACCGGGAATGTCGCGGGGCGGAATCGCCCGAATCGCGGCCGTGATCTCACTGACCCGTTCCAACGCCGCGTCGTGCTCGTCGTCGGAAGTGGCCTCCATCACGGCGTAGCTGCGACGCCACAGCTCGGCTCCCAACTCTATCAGCCTGTCGTCAGTTGGGTCGACGGCGAGCGCGACCGCGCCGCCGCTGGAGGAAGCTTCCGAGGTGGTCGCTGCCCGAGCTGCAGGCATAGCTCCGCCCGCAGCCGAAGTGGTCAATTTCGGCATCTCCGTGCTCCGTGAGCGTTGAGTGTACGCATAATTCATGCAACATTACCGAGACGCAGTCAACATAAAACATGCAACTTAGACCATGCTGACAGCCGCCCAATGCCGAGCAGCCCGCGCCTTGATCGAGTGGTCGCGAGACGACCTTGCCGCGGCGTCGGCGGTGGCGATCCGGACCGTCGTCGACTTCGAGCGGGGCGCGCGAGAACCGCGCGCCGCCACGTTGCAGGCGCTGCGGGCCGCGCTCGAAGCGGCCGGCGTCGACTTCATCGACGGCCGCGGGCCGGGCGTGCGGCTCCGGGCGCGCCTATAGCGCCCGCCGCGCGCCCGCCCTCGGCTCGCCCGTAGGGCGATTGTCGTACCTCCCACCCACATCGCCTTCCTCCCGAGGAGGATGCCGAAGAGTTCGGCGAGCTCCACCGCGGCCGCCGCCAGGTCGTCAGATGCAACGATCACTCCGGGGAAATTCCCCGGACCGGCCGTCGCGTCCTGTTGTTCATTGCGGTCGACTGAAAAACGCGCCCGGCCCTTGACCGATCCTGCCACAGCTCCATATAAGGCGCTCCTTATACTGTATCCTTTATTGGTTATGTTTGCAGCGAGAGTGACCATGCGGACCTATCCCAGAATGCAGGTTCTAAATCTTGCCTTCGCTATAATGAAGGCACTGGAAAAAGCTAATCTACCGACTTGCCGGGTTCGTTACATCTTCAACCAGAATGAAGACGCAATTCGGAAGTTAATCCAGTAGGTTTTCACTTTTCGTTTCTAGGGAGAGTGCGTACCGTCCTTTCCCAAGTGCGGCGCATTTCCTTAGGGCAACACGGAAAGAACTGGCTCGATCAGGAGTAGCTCGACGGAAACGGTCGGCCGGCACCCGAAGGCGCCGGCCGACGTTGCTCCGCCGGTCCATCCGCGGTCGGAGCGACCTCTGTCAGGCCGACGGCCCGACGGCCGCGCGTGCATCGCGCACGGCGTGCGTGATCGCGTTCGTTAGCCTGATCCGCGCCGTCTCGTCGGACAGGCGCCTGGCGTCGCGGGTCGCCTGCTCAACGGTCGCAACGAGCGTGTCGAGCGCGGCGCGGGTCGTGATCAGCTCGGCGGCGATCGCGGCAGAGCGCGAGAGCGCCTCGTCGAGCGCGGTCGCCATCGTGCCAAGCAACTCGATCAGCCCGGCGCGGTTCTCACTGGCCGAGAGATAGGCGACGCGGTCTCGCCACTCGCAGCCGGCCTGGTCAGCCACCGGCGCCGCTGCGGTCGGGTTAGCATCCATCACGGAATCCCCTGCACGGCCGTCTGACGCCGCACTTCGCTGCCGGCGCCGATGCCGCCCGGAATGCTGATCGCCGGCGAGACCTTCATCCCGTTGATGCGCGAGAGCGTCGCGGCGAGCTGCTCGGCGGTCGCGAGCGCCTGGCGCAGCGGCGCGACATCGACCTGCGGAGCCGCACGCGCGGCCCCCAGCTCCTGCACGGCGCGCTTCGCCTCGCCGGCCTTCGCCGTCACGGCCTCGATCGCCCCGGTCTCGGCGCGCGGCGCGATCGGCGTCGCCGGCCACACGCCCGCAGGAACCGCCCGCGCTGGTGTGGTTGCCGATCCCGGCGCGATCGGCGTCGCCGGCGCAACGTCTTGCCGCGGCCCGAGCAGTGTGGGGTAGACGTCCCGGAAGGTCTTCGGCTTCTTCACGGGCAGCGCGGCAGCGGGCGGCTTCCGCGCCTCGACTTCGTCTTTGAGCGTCTTGATGCGCTCCCGGAGCGCGTCGACGCGCCGGCTCGCGTCGCCGGGATCGCGGCCGAGGCCGGGGCGCTTGGCGTGCGTCGCACGCGCCACGTCCAGATCCCGCTCGGCGATCAGAAGCTGTGCCTTCGCCTGGCGCAACTCGTCGGCATACTTGGTTCGGGTCAGCCGCCGCTTCAGCTCGTCGACCGTCTTCGGCGCGTCCTTGCTTTCGTCAAGAGCGTCCGGCGCCTCGCCGCGAAGGCTCTTAAGCTTCGTGCCCACCATATCAACGGTCGTGCCGAGACCGTTGAACGACTTTGTCAGTTCGTCGAGGACACTGCCGACACCAGCCGACCATCCGAGCGAACCCGCTGCGGCCGTGAAGTTGCTCCACGAGTCGCTGAGGCGCTGAACACCCGCGGCCGCATCGTTGGTGACGCGCTTGACGTCGTTCATCGTCGTGCCGGCTGACGTCGACCTGATCTCGGCCCGGAGCGCCTGAAATTCACGTTTCAGATTGATGAGCGCCGAGATCGCGTTCCGGCTGTCGATCTCGCCGAAGAATTTCGGAAGCTGCGAGAGGTCGCCCTTGGTCACCTTCTCGGTCAGCTCCGCGATCACGTCGAGAACCGACCGCCCCTCGCGACGGCCCTTCTTAAGGCCCTCTTCGAGGTCGACGCCGGCTTTTTCGAAATTTTTCTGCACGTCCTTCGAATAAATTTTTGCGAGCAGATCACGCATGCCGTTGAACGCATTCTCGGACGTGCCGGTCTGCTTTCGGATGATCTGCAGTCCGGCCGCGAGGTCGGCGAGGCTGTCGACGCCCTTCTGGCCGATGTTGGTCCACCCCGCAGCGAGTTGGGGCATGTACTGCGCCATGTCCTTCAGTTCGAACTGCCCCTTCTTGCCGGCGAACGCCAGCATGTCGAATGCCTTCTCCATCTCGCCGGCGCCGACTTTGAGGTTCATCGCGAGGGCGCCGGATGTCTTGGAAATGTCGGACACCTCGGCGCCGGACGCTTGCGCAGCGATCAGTATGGACCGCATCTGCGCGAGCGCCTCCGGCAGCGAAAAGCCCTGAGTGACGAGCGCTTCCAACCCGCCGAACGCGGCCTTCTGCCCGACTCCGAATTCAGAGGCGAGCCCGTTCAGCGTGGCGCGCGCCTCGGCCAGCTGCTTCGCCGTCGCCTCGGCCGTGATGCCGAGGCGTGTCCAAGAGCGATCGAGGTCGGCGAAGTCCTTGTAGCCCTTTCCGGCCGTGCGCGCGGCCATGTAGCCGGCCCCGAGGCCGAGCAGCGCCCGGGTGCCGCCGGCGGCGAGCAGACCGCCGGCCCCAGGCGCGGCACCGCCATGCGCGAGCAGATTCATGCGCCCGAGATTGCGGGTGCCGTTCATCGCCTTCGCCTGGCGATCGAGCCCCTTCAGCGCACCGGCCGCGTTGCGAGCCGGGCCGGAGACGCCGTCGACGAGGCGGATGCGGAGAACGCCCTCGGCCGAGCCCATGTCAGGCCTCCTGATCAGAAACGTCGTAGGCGAGCGATTTATGGAAGAGATCACGCCGCGGCGGCGGAAGATCGCTGGCGAGGCCGAGCACGGCGCGCGGGTCGGCATCGGGCCGGCGGTCGACGTCGAACTTGGCCGCCGCGACGAGGGTCTCCTCCTCACGCTCGGCAGCGAGCAGATCGCCGAGAACCTCCCGGAACTTCTCACGTCGCGCTTGGTCGCTTAGCGCCGCCGCGTCGTCGGCGTTCGCGTCGATCTCGGCGTCGATCTTCGCGGCGACGTGATCACGAAACGCCCACACGAGGAACGAAAAGCCGTCGGGCACCATCTTGTCGGCAGCCGGGTGGTTCGACACCGCGATCTCCGGGAACTCGATCGGCTCACCTCGCTCGACGGACGGAAAGACGTTCGGCCGGCCGCGCTCGGCGAGCTGGTCGAGCTGCGCACGCCAGCGCGCCTTCACGTTGGCCGAAAGATAGGGGGCGGCGTCGATCTGGCGAAGATCGGCGAGCAGCTCCCGAACGCGCCGCCGTTTCGTCTCGATCAGCTCGGCGGTCACCTCGCGCGCTCTCGTGGGCGACGTCGCAAGGCTGCCACCACCCCGGTGCTCCGATAGTTCTTTATCCGCCGGCACCCCCGCGACCCATCGCTCGATCGCCCCCAGAAGACCGCGGACGCGCGTCGCCGACGCTCGCGCCAGCTCGGCGCGCCCCTCGACGCGCGCAATGTCCTCGACAACCCGCGACAGCTCGGCGTCCACCGGCGCGAGAGCGGCCGCGATCTCGCCCGACGTGGGCGGGCTGTACGCCGGGCCGGTGCGAACTCGAAGCGGCCCGGCGTCGTCGGTCGGGATCGGGCTCGCGCGGGTGTGCTTGCCAAGGCCGACGCCGTGCTCGAGCGCGGCCCGCTGCTCGCCGAGCTTCCGGCGCCGATGCTGCAGCTCGCCGAGCTGATTGGTCGCGCCGATCAGGATGTCGCGCGCGGCCTCGACTTGCGTTTGCATCTGGCGCACGCGGGCACGGGCGGTCGGCGGAAGGCGGTCGAGGACCGCGCGGTCGATGTTCATGCGTTTTCTCCATCCTCGATCTCGTTTTCGACCAGGCCAGCCACCTCGGCGGTGCGGCCCTCGGCCTGCAGCAAGCGCATCTCGCGGCCGACCGTCTCGCGCATCTGGCGCGCAAGTTCCTTCAGCATCTTCCGCACTCCGAACTCGCCCTCTCGGGTCGCCGCGGCGGTCACGTCGCCGGCTCGGGCCGGCAGGCGGTCGATGGTGGCGACGATCTTCTGCGCGACCCGGATCATTGCTTCTTCGACGCCGTGCTTCCCGGCGATCGGCAGCACGAGCTTGCGCTTCTCGGCGAGGGCGAGCTTGGCGAGCTCCGCCTCGTAGACCTCGCGGTCCGCCTTCGCGGTGCGCAGTCTCCCGGCCTCGCCGCTGTCCGCGGCCGGCGCCGCGGCGGTCGTGTCGCCGGTCGCCTCGGGCTCGGCGAGCAGGCGCTTGGTCTCGGCGCCGATCACCTTGTCGAAGTTGGTCGTCTCGCGCGTCACGAAGTCGAAGCTGGCGAGGTTCACGAGCTTAGTGCCGCGAGGCCCCTGTTTCGTCGATAGCGCCCCGTCCCGGACAAGCCGCGCGACACGGCGCGACACGGCAGCCTTGTCGACGCCGCGCCGCCGCGCGATCTCGGAGACAGACAACCACAAGCCACGATCGGCGTTGCCGTTGTCGTCGCGTTGACCGTTGATCGTCGCCGTTGACACAGAATTTTCCCTGTCAAGCTACCGAAAGGCCGGGCTGCCGCCGCCGCGCGGCGGTCCGGGAGGGGGGAAGGACCCGCGGGCGGTCGCGGCCCGGGCTTGCTGCAACAAGCCCGGGCCGCCCGGCGGCGCCGGAAAGGCAAACAGCGCCGCCGTCCGCCGGGCACCCGCAAGGATCTCGGATGCCCGATACTCTGTGCTCAGCTCGCCCGGACTATGATGCCGAGCTTGTTCAGCTGGGCGAGGCCGGCGGCCTTCTGGTCGTCGGTCGCGCCGACCGGCCAGACGAGGCCCTGCTCGCGCGCGATCGACGGACCGCGGACCAGCGCGAGGAGCGGAAGGTCGGCGCCGCCGTCCGTCGCGACCTTCTTCTGCAGGCTGACACCGGCGACGATCTGGCTGCCATCCGTTGCCGAGAGGTTGAGCGGCACGATCTTGGTGGAGCCGGCCGCGACCGTGACTGGCAGCGTGAAGGTGTCGCCCTGGGCGAAATCGGTCGCGCCATCCGCCAGGCTGAACTTCACTTGACCTGTATAGGGAGTGCCGGGGACTGCGTAGCCGTCAATGGTGCCGTCCGGACGCCGAACAGCGAACAGGCCGGAGTCGGTGGTCTTCTCGACGCAGACGATCTTATAGTCGCCGGCCTGTGCGTCGGCCGACGCGGCGGGGTTCGCCTTGGTCAGCGTGCCGTTGCCGGTACCCACGAAGCCGCCGTTGCCGACCGTGACGGCGCCACGGGTGATGCGCCCGAGGACGGTGCCGACGTCGACGACGTTGTCGCTGCCGGAGCCGGCCGCGAGGGTCTCTTGCTCAAAGCAGAATGTCTGATCTCCGCCGGCGAACACGTGCGTCAGCGTCTTTGGCTCGTGGGCGGTCATGGTGAAGAGGGACATGATCATATCCTAGCGATGTTTGAACTTGCTGCCTGCTGAGGCGATGCCCGGGCTCGCCCGTCCTCACGGCGAGCCCGGGCCTGATGGCGTCGGCGGAAAGGAACGCCGACGCCATCCGCGCGCGCGAGCCGGAGGGCCGCCCGGCCCGCGCGATCTGATCAGCTCGGCCGGTAGCCGGACCGGACGAGCCGATCGACGGCGGCGGCGAGGCCACCGCCCGCATCGCTGCCGACCGGCGGCGCCGGGTTGTGTGCGACCGAAACCGGCGGCGCCGCGCGTGCAATCCGCCGGTCGATCGCGGCGTCGAGGCGCGCGGCAGGGTCGGCGCTGACGGCGGTCGGCTCCAGGGGGGTAAGCCCCATGCTCTTGCACATGCGGTCGATCGCGGCGTCGAGGCCGACACCGGCAGCGGCGGGGCGTGCTTTGTAACTGGCAGCGCTCACGACTCACCTCCTGTTCGAATCGAGCCTCGTTGATGCCGTGGGTAAGAAACAGTCAAAATAATTACCCACGGACGGCCGCGATGATCTGACGGACCCGCTCGGCGCCGAGCGGTCGCGGATGAAGGCGGAGCACTTCCCACGCCATCGCTTCGAGCGTGCCGGGTCGCCGCGGATTATCTTCGGCCGCGCGATCACGTCGCCAAGCGCCCGCCTCGTAGCGCGCCAGCGCAGCGGCGAGTGCCGCCGCGCGCGCGCGAACCGTCGCGGCGCCGAAGAACTTCGCCGCGATGCTCCTAATCAGATCGTCGCGCCGCTGCAGTGTCGACGTGACCTCGATCGGGATGTGATCAAGAAGCCCAACCCGCCCCGCGCCCTCGACGACGGCCGCTAGGAAGTCGCGATCGGCCGCCGTGAGCGGCGCCCGGTCGCGCAGCGTCGCGATGATGCGATCGGCTCGCTCGGTCGTCGCGCTGCTCATGGCGCCGACCCGCGGCGGCCGGTCGGGCGACGGCCCAGTCCGGGGAAATTCCCCGGACTGGCAGCCGGACAACTCGGGTGCCGGTCGGGAGGATGCGAGCCGATCGGGAGGGACCGGGAGGATGGACTGCCGATTTTCACCCCCGGACAGGAGTCGGAGGGTGAGCCACGTCGGTTGGAAGCAGGCGGCGCAGTCGGCCCCCTCTTCCTCGAAAGCGCCGCGCCCGGAGGATCGACGGAGGCGCCCGCAGGGGCGGGCGCCGTAGGAGACCCGGAGGGCGCGGGTGAGACTCGTCTACGTTCACCTATTACAGATTCAGAATCCTGCTGGCTTCGGACCTGTCTCACCGGCGATTTTAAGACTTCGTTCCTTTGGTCGAGCGCCCCCGCGCCCCCTGCAGGCGCAGTCGATTCGGCGGCATCCTCCCGCTCCGGCCGTGATCCTCCCGCCATCACCGCCCGACGACGACGGTACCACGTGCTGCGGCTGATCCCCTCGGCCTCCCACGGCTTCCACGCTTCGGCCGATGGTGCCTCGTAATCTGCACGCGACCGCGCGCCACTCGCACGGCGACGAGCGCGGGCCGCTTCGCGCCGCTTCTCTTTCCGTGCCTCGGCGCGCTGCGCCTTGTTCATGTCGACCGCGCCGATCGTAGTGATCGCAAGGTGCTGTCGCTCGGCCGCGGTCAACCGCACGCGCCAGGCGAGGACGTCGGCGGAAAACTTGATTGGGTTTGCGATCGAGCGAATTGCCAGCGCTGTCGCTTCCGAGGTGGGCAGCCACGGCGCCCACAGCTGTGCCCAATGCACGATATGGCGCTCGGCATCCGGCCCGAGGTGCACGATGTGCTGCGCCACGATCTTCAAATCATCGCGGCCCGCGTCGTCGTCAGGGAGTTCGGTGCCGTAGCGGGACCGGAACAAGCGTTCCAGCTCGCGCAAGCGGATGAGCGTGACAAGCCGATTGCCGCCCGTCTCACCAGCAGCCGGCGACGGCTCCGGCTTCGTCGCGCTCGCACACCAGGCGTAGCGCCGGGCCACCTCACGATGTCCTGGCCGGTCCTTAGGCGATCCGTCTCGGAACACCTTCGTCGAGGCGGCGGCCGTCGTCGCCGCGCGGGCACGCGCCCTGCCGGTGACGACGGCGTCGAGGGCGGCCCGTTGTCGCTGCAGCTCGCGCAGCTCGGCGGAGAGTCGCCGCTCGATCAGGTCGAGGCGTTCATACTCGTCACGTTCAGCGGCCGTCGCCAACATGGGCGCCTCCCGAGAGGCGGAGGCCGACCCAAATCATGACGCTCGACTTCCGGCGCTGCAGGCCGGCGGCCCGCAGGCCGCGCGCCAGCGCGGCGGCCGTGAGCTTCGGCGCGCCGCTGCCGGCAGCCCACTGGTGATAAGCCGAGAGCATCGTCGAGGCGCGCTCGGCGGCGCCTGGAACGCGTTCGCAGCGGGCCGCGAGGAATGCCGCCACCGCGTCGATAGGCTGGACGACGGCCGCCCCGGCGAACGCCTGACGCAGCGCCCGGCCGAGCACGGCGCCGAGACGCGCAGCGCGCGCGGCCTCCTGTCGCGCCGTCGGCGCCGCGAAGCTCCCGAGAGGGAGGGTGATCGACACCGTGATTACTGGTTCGTCGGCGGGTGCCGGCGGCGAGGCCGGGGCTTGCCGCCGCGTGCGGTTGACGGTATTGTGCGAACCGTTCAAGCCATCAAGCTGATTAGTTCTGAACGGCGCCGCGCCCGCCAGCGCGGCGCCGTTTGCGTTGATGCTCATGGCTATCACGCGGCCTCCGAGCTGGAGGGCCGCGCCGCCGCGGCAGCTGCCGCTTCACGCGCCTGCACCCATTCCCGATCCGCCTCGAACGAGATGCGGACGGCACGGCCGACTCGAAGCTCACGTGGAGCGAGCCCTTGGGCCTTCAGCTTGTAATAGAAGGCGCGGCTGAAGCCGTGTGCCTTGCACCAGTCTTCGATGCTCTGCGATCCAACCATCGCGTCCACCCTTTCGATTGGCCAATGCTGGCCATTTGAGGTGGACATCCATTTACAAGCACGGAGCAGGGGAGTCGCGGAAAAAAGGTGCCAAATTGACGACTTTCGAGTCCCTCAATTTGTCACTTCGGAAAACCCATCAGCATCCGCATCTCGGCGATGCTGAGTTTCTCACACGGACCGCCCTCGGCGTTGGTGAGGAACGCACGTGCCGCGCGGTCGGTCGCGTCGCCGCCGAACGCGGTGATCGCCGCGACGAGAAAGGCGCGCAGCGCCTTGTTGTTGTTCGTCGGCAGTCCGGCCTCGGACCAGGCTTCGACGAGGCGCGCCATCCAGCGGTCGCGCTCCGGCTTCGCGGCCGGCTTCGGTTCAGGATCGACAAGGGAAGATCGAGCCATCTCGGCCATGTCGATTGCCACGGCCGAGGCTTGCGCTCGTTCGACGGCGAGCGCGACGAACAGCGGCGAACGCTCGGATGACGAAGTGACCTCGATAGGTCGCGCGGCCAAGCCGTGATGAGCGAGATAGTCACGTTGGAAGGTGTCGATTCGCGCGGTCCAGTCGCGCGCCTCCTCGGCCATCCGAGTCAAGGAAACTCTCGTAAACGGGCTGTCAAAGCCCGTGTTGAGCGCCCCGGAATTCCACGCCGCGAAGTTCACACGCGTGCGCATCGCCGCCTCGTCCGGCGCCCGGTCGGCCTGCACGGCTCGCTTAACGTGATCCCACAGCGGTGCCCAGGCCTCATCAGAAATCGGCGTCCAAGGGGTCATGATCGCCGCCGCCCGCGCTTCGGCCGCAGCGTCACGACGTCGGCCGGCGGCGCCACCAGCGGCACCACGGCGGCGGCGGCGAGGTCGTCCAACGCGTCGACGATATAGGCCGCGTAGTGCGTTTCGATCATTGCAGACGACGTGTCGTGCAGCGCCGCAACGTGCCGGATCGGCAGCCCGGCCCGTAGGCCGCGAACGATCGACGAGTGGCGTAGCGAATAGGCGACCGTCCCGGCGGGCAGCTCGGCCTTTTCCCGGATCAGGCCCCAAGGCCGTGTCAGCTCGGCCGCCGCCGTCCACGGGCCGCGGCGGTCCTTCACCCATTGGGTGACGGAAATCTGGCGCCAGCGCCAGCGCTCGAGCAGCGGCGCGGCGCTCGGCCGCCCAGTAACGACGGGGGCCAGTTCGGCGAGCACGTCGCGGCCGACGCGGACCGCGATCCGCGCTCGCTGCTTCACACCGCGCCCTTTGCGGCTGGTGGGCACCAGAAGCCGGCCGTCGACCACGTCGCCGACTGTCATGCGGGCGACCTGAGAGAACCGCGCGCCAGTCGCGGCGAGCACCAGGATCAGCCGGACGAGGTCGCCGTCCCAATCGTCCTCGGCGTCGATCTCGCGCGCGGCCCGAATCACTGCTCGGACTTCTTCGTCGGCCAGAACCTGCGCCTCCCGGGCGACCGGCGCTGATGCCTTGGCGGTCGCAAGCCCATTCCGGATGACAACGGCGAGGTGCGCGGGCAGACGATTTCGATAGCCCCTGGCCGCCGCGTTGAGAGCCGCTTTGAGGTCGTTGACGATGCGCCGGACGCTGGCGGTCGCGAGCGTTGCCGGCAGCGCCTTCCGCCAGACGGCAAGATCGCCCTCGGTGAGGGTGTGGAGCGCGACCTCGGCCAGCGGCGCGGCGAGCACATGGCGCGTGAGGCGGGACCGGGCGTCTCGCTTCCGATCTTCCGAGTTGCGCTCGCGCTCGGCGACGTACTCGTCGACCGCCGCGCGAACGGTCAGGACCGGGCCGGCAGCGGCGGCAGCCTCGTCGGCCCGATGCCGGACGACGAGATCGCGCGCGCGGGTCACCGCCTGGCTGAACGAAAGCACGTTGCCGCCGTCGGCCGGCAAGGCGTCGTCGGCTGTCGCGATCACGGTCTGTCGATACCGGCCGCCGCGGTTCCGCCAGCGGACGAGCCAGCGGCCGCCGCGTGCGCCCTTGCGATAGCCGAGGTGTACATCCGGGTCCAACGCGCGCCAGTGTGTCGCCTGTCCCAGCCTGGCGCGGGCTGTCGCCGTCGTCAGAGCCGCTTCAACCAGCGTGCGGGCCATGCAAGCGCCCTCCGAACGTGTCGACTATTTGTCGAATATCCATGCGTGTACAGGCGCGAACGACCGTAGACAGTCGATCACGATATATCAATCACTTATAGACATTGATCGACAACGGCGGAAACGCGAGGGGTCCTGATCTAGGCCCTCTCACGGCGAAAACAGGGGTTCGAGTCCCCTAGGGAGCGCCATCGGCCTTCAAGGCCTTGATCCTCCTGAAATCTTCTACGTCCGCGCCGCCTTCGAGGTTGCGCTTCGTCCCGTCGGTGTGGGCGCTCGCGTGACCGCGCCTCACCGTCCGCCGAGCTCTGCTGCGAAGAACGCGCGCGCCGTCGCAATGGCGTCGGCGCGCGCGGCTGCGTTGGCCGGGAGCCTCTGGCGGGCGCGGCCGGGGTCGTCGAAGTCGTGGGTCGCGCCCGGATAGAGGGTCAGCGCGATGTCGGCGCCTTCGGCGCGGTTCCTGTCCACGAAGGTGACGCACCGCGCCGGCGAGACCTCCTCGTCGGCGTCGCCGATCAGCACCCGGACCGGGGCGTAGGGCCGTAGGCCGCCCTTGAACGCGCCTCTCAGCCCGCAGCCCGGATAGAACGCCAGCGCCGCCCGGAACCCGGTCGCCGGCGTCGCGGCGGGCGCGTTCGGCCCGGTGCTCGGCGGCCCGGCGCCCGGCGGCCCAGCCGCCATCGCGGCCAGCACGGCGCTGCCGCCGTTCGACCAGCCCTGGAGGCCGATGCGGTCGGCGATCACGTCGTCGCGGCCGCGCAGCCAGGCGAGCGCCCCGTCGGCGTCGAGCGGCCGCACCGTCACCTCGTTCACCTCGGCCGGCCGCTGTCCATGCGTGCCGCGGGCGAAGCCCGACGGAAAGCCGCGCGGACCGAAGCCGTCGACCAGCACGGCGACATAGCCCTGCTCGGCCCAGAAGCGGCCCCAGAAGGCGTGCCGCCGCGACAGGGTCGAAGCATCGTAGCGCCCGCCCGCGCGCGACGAGTAGGCGCCGCCGCGGCCGTGCATCATCACCACGGCGGGATGGCGGCCGGCCTCGCCCGGTGCGAACAGCCAGCCGACCAGGGTCGTGCGCCCGTCGGCGCTCGGGAAGCTGACGCGCTCGGGCAACGGCCCGACGTTCGGGGTCTCGGCGGGCGCGGCGGAGGCGGGGCACATCAGGATCGCGAGCATCAACAGGGCGGCCGCCGGGCGCCGGGGCGAGGGCCGTATCGCCCGTGCCGGCCGACTCACCACGGGGCGAAGACGCGGCGGATGTAGCGGCGGGTGCCGATCGTGCCGATCAGGAACACCACGGTGTTGCCGGTCCACGAGGTGTCGCCGGTCAGCATGCTCCAGCCGATCATCGCGGCGAGGCCCCCGATCAGGGCGCCGGGGTGGACCCGCCGATACAGCCCGACGAGCAGATGGGTGAGGATCGAATCCGCCGACACGCCGCGCGGCTCGGACCGCGGCGAGTCGCGCCGGGCATCCGCCAGTCGCGTATGGACGCGCTGCAGGGCGGCCTCGGCGGCGATCCGCTCGCCCGGCGTCTTGGCGCCGGCGAACAGCGCCTCGATCTTCTGCAGCTTCTCGCGAAGATCGCTCTCGGTGGACATCGCGGCCCCTGAACTCGGTTCGTGCCACGACCGAAGCGACCACCGGACGTGACCAGCGTCAAGCCGCACGCGCGAGAGCCCGGGACACGGGCATATCTGCGTCGGTCGGCTTGGTCGGCTGGTCGACGGTCGGCGATGTCGCGGGGACGGCTGGAGCGGTGATTCGCGCCGGATGGCGTCGCGGTATGCTGCGACCGCCCGCCGCAGCCTCTGGGCGGTGATCCGGTTCGGACGCAACCCCGTAGACCGATCAGTGACCACCGAGAGGAGAAGCCGATGCGCTACTTCAGCCAAGCCAGCCTGCTCGACCGGGCCGCCCTCGCGCTGCTCGGTGCCATGACGCTGCTGCCGCTCGTCCCCTACATCAACGGCTGATGGTCGGCACCCGAGCCGACATCCGGCACACGAGAACGCGGGCGGCTCTGCATGTCGGAGTCGCCCGCATTCGATTCGACCCGGACGCGCCGGCTCGTCTCGCCCATGGCCCATTTGCAGACTCACGAGCGACCTCGAAAATGAGCCTGGCTCCGCCGGCCGCACGCGCTGGTGGACGGAGATGCGCGATCTCTCACGCGCCGGCGCCCGAGAGCGCCAAAATCACGATTTGCTAATCAGTAGAACAGCGAGGAGCGCCGCTCGTTCGGGCGGGTCCGCCATACCGAAACGGTCATACTTACGGATATTCATGCCGCATCGGCCGGCGTAGCGTTCCGCCGGATCACGAATGAAGGGCACTCGAGGCGGGCGAGCACGCCCCCGCCGCCGCCTCCTCGTCGAATCAAATCATCAGCTCGTCGAACGCGCCGCCCGTCGCGGCGCGCCGCTTGCGCCTGCGCGTGATCCGACGACCCCCGTGCCGCCGGGCGACGTCCGCCGTCCCGGCCCATCGCGACATCGTCTCGGAGCTGGTCATGAAGATTCTGAAAGCCATCAACAAGGTCCCGGGGGGACTGATGGTCGTGCCGCTGTTCCTCGGCATGGCGATCAACACGTTCACGCCGAATCTCCTGAAGATCGGCGGCTTCACCGAGGCGCTCAGCGGCGTCGGCTATCCCACCGTCCTCGGCATGTTCCTGTTCACGGCCGGCACCAAGATGACGCTGAGGACCGCGCCGCGCATGCTCAAGCGCGGCTTCGGCATCCTGGTCGCCAAGGTCGGCATCGCCACCACGATCGCGCTGTCGGTCGCCTATTTCCTCGGCGGCGACCTGTTCGGCCTGTCGACGCTCGCGCTGCTCGTCGCGATGAGCGACACCAACGGCGGCATGTTCCTGGCGCTCACCAGCGCCATGGGCGACAAGGAGGACGCCGGGACCTACGTGCCGCAGAGCATCGAGACCGGCCCGTTCCTGACCATGATCATCCTGGTCGGCGCCGGCCTCGCCAACATCCCCTGGATGACCATGGTGTCGGTGATCGCGCCGATCATGGCCGGCGCCATCCTGGCCAATCTGGACGAGGATCTGCGCGAGTTCTTCGGCTCGCACGAGCCGATCATCGTGCCCTTCATGGCCTTCACGCTCGGGCAGAACATCAACCTGATGAACGTCGTCAACGGCGGGCTGCTCGGCGTCGTGCTCGGCCTCATGACGCTGGTGATCACCGGCCTGTGCTGCATCGCGGCCGACAAGCTGCTCGGCGGCTCGGGCATCGCGGGCGCGGCGGCGTCGAGCACGGCGGGCAACTCCGCGGCGGTGCCGAAGGCGGTCGCCATGGCGGATCCGACCTATGCGGCGATCGCTCCGATCGCCACCATCCAGGTCGCCGCCTCGGTGATCGTCACCGCGGTTTTGACTCCGATCCTCACCTCGTGGATGTACAACCGGGTGCAGAAGCAGCGCGCCGCCGCCGGCCGGACGGCGACGCCCGGTGCGGCTCCCGCCGCGACGCCGGCGCCCGCCGGTGCGGCGCCGGCCGAGTGACCCGAACCAGAAAGCCGGAGTGCCATCATGAACAACATCGACCGCGCCGCCGCCGACACGCTGATCGCCCGGGCGATCGGCCAGGCGGTCGCCGACTACGAGCGACCGATCTGCGTCGCCGTCGTCGACGGGACCGGCCATCTCGTCGGCTTCTCGCGGATGGACGGGGCGCCGCTGCGCTCGATCCAGATCGCCATCGGCAAGGCCTACTCGGCGGCGCGCCTCGGCGTGCACACCGACGCCTTCCTGGAGCGGCTGCATCGCGAACAGGTGACGGCCCGCGACTTCTGCGACGAGAAGATCACGTCGCTGCCCGGCGGCGCCGTGCTCAAGAGCGGCGACGGCGCCGTGATCGGCGGCGTCGGGGTCAGCGGCTTGAAGTCGGAGGAGGATCAGGCGATCGTCCACGGCCTCGCCGATCTCGTCGGTCGCGACGCGCTCTGAGGCGTCGCAGCGAGATCATATGAAAACCTTCGGGCGGACCCCGGCCGGGGCCCGCCCGCTCGGCGCCGGTGCACGGCGCCGGTCCGGCGCCGCGGCGCCCACCAATGTCCAACGAGCCAAGGACCGAACCCTCCATGTCCAAGCCGAAAGTTCTCGTCACCCGCATGATCCAGCAGGAGAACATCGATCGCCTGCGCGAGCACTTCGACGTCGAGATCAACCCGGACGACCGCGCCTACACCAAGGACGAGCTGAAGCAGAAGGTCGCCGGCAAGGACGCCGTGCTGTCGATGCTGACCGACACGATCGACGGCGAGGTGCTGGACGCCGCCGGGCCGCAGTGCAAGATCGTCGCGAACTTCGCGGTCGGCTACAACAATTTCGACGTCGCCGCGGCGACGCAGCGCGGCGTCATCCTGACCAACACGCCGGGCGTTCTCGACGACGCCACCGCGACCCACACCATCACGCTGATGCTCTCGATGGCGCGCAGAATCGTCGAGGCCGACAAGTTCGTGCGTGCCGGCAAGTGGGGCAGCTGGGCGCCGCTGTTCTTCATGGGGCTGGACGTCGACGGCAGGACGCTCGGTCTCGCCGGCGCCGGCCGCATCGGCAAGAACGTCGCCCGCAAGGCGACCGCCTTCGGCATGAAAATCCTCTACACCGACGTGAAGCCCGATCCGGATTTCGAGAAGAGCGTCGGGGCGCGCTTCGTCGACAAGGCGACCCTGCTGGCCGAATCCGACTACGTGACGCTGCACGTGCCGCTGCTGCCGGAGACCCGCCACTGGATCGGCGAGAAGGAGCTCGCCGCCATGAAGCCGACCGCGGTGCTGATCAACGCGGCGCGCGGCCCGGTGGTCGACGAGAAGGCGCTGGCGCGCGCCCTGAAGGACAAGGTGATCTGGGGCGCGGCCCTCGACGTGTTCGAGAACGAGCCCGCGGTCGAGCCCGCGTTGCTCGACCTCGACAACGTGATCCTCGCGCCGCACATCGCCTCGGCGACGCCGGAGACGCGGATGAACATGGGTCGCATCGCGGTCGGCAACATCGTCAAGGTGCTGTCGGGCGAAGCCCCCGACACCTGCGTCAATCCCGCGGTGCTGAAGAGCTAGGGCGCCTGCGGGTGTGACGCGAACCCGACTTCCGCTCGTCCCCGCGAAGGCGGGAACCGCCGGGGCGACACGGTACGCGGCCCCTGGATCCCCGCATCCGCGGGAATGAGCGGAGCTCGGTCGTTCATCAGTCGAAATCGATGCCCGCGACGCTCACCGGGCTCGCGCCGAGGCAGGCTCGGCCGTCGGCTTGTCGAGCGGGACCGCGGCGACGTCGAACGACACGAAGTCCTGATGCACGCAGCGGTCGGTGCCGATCGCGGTGCGCCAGTCGATCACCTTCTCCTTCAGGATGAAGAAGGCGTAGTAGACGGCGTGCTCGGCCTTGGGGTCCGAGCGCAGGCAGACGATCCAGGCTGGCCCGCCGATGCGCTCGATCCAGCGCGGCTCCGCGATGCCGAGGCCGGCCGCGTCGATCGGCGTCTTCAGCTCTTTCATCGCCTCGGCGACGACCTTGCGATAGGCCGGCACCGGCTCGGGCGACAGCACCCTGGCCTTCTCGTAGGAGTCGTCGAAGAACGGGCCGCTCAGGCTGCAGCCGCCGAGCCCGATCGCCACGGCGGAGAGCGCGACGGCGAGCAGACCCGCGCGACCCGGCGCGCGGCCGCCCGAGTGGTTGCGCGAGTGGTTGCCCGAGTGGTTGCCCGAGTGGCCGCCGAGCCGCCGCGGCGCGATCTGCACGGCCGATGCTGTCGATACGGCTGATCGACCGGCGCCCGGTCCGCCGTGTCTCGTCACTCTCGCCGCCACGCCCTCGCCCCGACGATGATCGTCCCGCCTCTCGCCTGCCGGACACTTGCGTCGAATTTGCGGTAGTCCGCATCGGCGTCCGTGTCGGCCGGCGCGGCGCGATGGCCGGCCGTGCGCCGGCACCACTCAGCCGCGCATCAGCGCCGTGACATGCACGGCGACCGAGCGGGCGAGCCCCTGGAGGTCGTAGCCGCCTTCCAGGAGCGAGACGAGCCGGCCGCCGCAGCAGGTGTCGGCGACGTCCATCATCCGCTTGGTCACCCAGGTGTAGTCGGGCTCCAGCAGGTTGATGTTGGCGAGCGGGTCGCGCATGTGGGCGTCGAAGCCGGCGGAGAGCACCACGAGGTCGGGCCGGAAGTCGAGCAGGCGCGGGATGATCAAGCTCTCGAACGCCTCCTGGAACTCGTCGCCGCCGTCGCCGGCCCGCAACGGCGCGTTGACGATGGTGCCGTGCTCGCCGCGCTCGGAGGCGGCTCCGGTCCCGGGATAGAGCGGCATCTCGTGGGTCGAGCAGTACATCACGTTGCGGTCGGCCCACAGGATGTCCTGGGTGCCGTTGCCGTGATGGACGTCGAAGTCGATGACGGCCACCCGCTCGGCGCCGTGCCGGTCGCGGGCGTGGCGTGCCGCGATCGCCGCGTTGTTGAAGAAGCAGAACCCCATCGGCTGGGTGATCTCGGCGTGGTGGCCGGGGGGCCGCATCGCGCAGAAGGCGTTGGCGACCCGGCCCGTCATCACCTCGTCGACGGCCAGCACGGCGCCGCCGACGGCGCGCAGCGCCGCCTCGTAGGTGCCGGGCGACATCGAGGTGTCGGAGTCGAGCTGGACCATGCCCTCGGTCGGCGCCGCCTCGCGGATCGCGTCGATGTAGTCCTGGGTGTGGCACAGGGCGATGCGGTCGATCGCGCAGACCGGCGCCTGGTCGCGGGCGAGCGACTGGAACGCCTCCTGCTCGAGCACGCGGTCGACCACGCGGATACGGTCGGGCCGCTCGGGATGTCCGAGCGGCGGGATGTGGTCGAGGGCGGCCGGATGGGTGATGTACAGGGTCGTCATCGGATGCATCGGCAATGGAATTTCAACCATATCGCGTCGTCGGTGCCCTGGTGTCAAAAGAATCTTCGCGGCCGGCGCGTGCCGGCCGGCCGCGCCGCACGGAAGGATGAGTGACGCAGCGGCCGCCGGACGCCGCGCGGCCGTGCGGCGGGTCGGACATTGCGCCGGCCCGGGTCGCGAAATTCCGGCGGCCGTGGAACCGCTCTGTTGATCCGAGCGGGGCGGGTCAGTATGGTCGCGCCCGCGAAAGGCCGCCGCCTTGGGGCGTAGCCAAGTGGTAAGGCAGCGGATTTTGATTCCGCCATTCCCTGGTTCGAATCCAGGCGCCCCAGCCAGGCATCCTTAAGTCTCTGCTTCGGATCGTGTTTTCTGTCTGGCGCCCGCCGGGCGACGACTTCGCGCGAGCCCCATGGCCGGATCGAAGCCCGGACGCTCACGCCGCCTCCGCCAGTCGCGAGCGCGAGCGACCGCTGGCGGCTGGCGGAGCGGCTGCGGTCCTGCAAGTCTCGCCTGAGCATGGCCGGTCGACATCCGCATGATCTGCGAGGCACCGACGTCCTGCAGGCGCTCGACCCGGTCGGCCGCGAGCCCGGCCGCATTCAGGGTCGTGTGGAGAGTTTGTACGGTTGCGTCGCGACCAACGGGTCGGACGCCGGAACGGCGCATGTCGCACGACGTTCCCCCTCGGAGTCGGGGACGGGAAACAGCAAGTATCGGCGCGGCACCGAATGCGACCTCGAGATCTGTCCCGCCGGGACGTCCTTCGCGCCGCGGCCGCGGCCGGTGTCGCGGTTTCGGTCGTTCCGCTCGGCCGCGTTCTCGCGCTCCAGGGCGAGGTGATCGCCCAGCCGCCCGACTGGATCGACGGCGCCGGCAAGGTGCGCTTTCGGCGCGACGGCATTCCCAAGGTCGTCGGCGACAAGACCTTCGCGATCGACATCCGGGCGCGTGACATGCCGGGCTGGCCGGACGAGCAGTCGCACGGGCTGCTGCTGCGCGCGGCGCGTGCCGATCGCGTGTTCGAGGGCCTCGATCTCTCGGTGCTCGGCGACGCGCTGCAGCCCGACGTGACCGTCACGGCCGACGTGCTCGGCCGTGACGGGGTCGCCATGCCGGAGCGCGACTTCTACGGCGACCTGCTGCTGGAGGCGGGCCACACGCCGGTGTTCCTCGGCCAGCCGGTCGCGCTTCTGATCTATCATCAGTACGGGAGGTTCCGTCTCGCCAAGCGGCGGCTCCAGTTCAACCAGAACGCCATCCGTTACGGCGCCGAGACCGGCTTCGTGCCGCGCGACCCCTACGGCGGCGCCCGCTACGTCCGGGTGGGCGGCGAGACGCCGGACGCCCCCGACGTCTTCTCGCCGATGAAGAACGCGACCGTGTTCGCGTCGGTGAAGAACCGTTCGGTGTCGTGGCCGGAGGCGCAGGAGGACGGCGACTCCGGGCCGCTCGCGATGCATCATGCAGCACGCATTCGCGACGAGCTCGCGAACCCGCCGACGGGATGGCGCGTGTTCCGGCGCCGCTTCCGCTCGCAGTATGTCGACCCCGCCGCGCTCGAGACCGACAACGGCAATGCCTGGTACGACACCGCCGCGAACCGGCTGCACGTCGTCACCGGGACGCAGTCGCCCTACACCAATGTCGACCATATCGTCGACATGGTGCGCAAGAGCCGCTTCGCCCTGTCGAGCGTGTCGTTCCACGCCGGCTACACGGTCGGCTACGGCCAGAAGGAGCATCACTCCTTCCCGTACTACGTCGCCGTGGCGGCGCTCTACGGCGACGGCCGGCCGGTGCGGCTGGCGCTCGACCGCTGGGAGCATTTTCAGACTGCGCTGAAGCGCCACCCGTTCGACATCGAGACGACGGTCGCGGTCGACGCCGAGACCGGCGTGTTCCGCTCGCTCGCCGCCGAGCTGGTCGGCGACGGCGGCGGCCGCCAGAACTTCAGCCCGTCGGTCGGCCAGGTCTCGGCCACGGCGCTGCAGTCGATCTACTATTTCCCGAAGAGCGATCTCTCCGTCGTGGTCGAGGCGTCGCGCGCCCCGACGGCCGGCTCCATGCGCGGCTACGGCACGCTGCAGTCGATGTCGACGACCGAGATGCTGGTCGACGAGATCGCGGAGGAGCTCGGCATCGACGCCATCGCGCTGCGCCGCCGCAACCTGCTGCGCACCGGCATGAAGAACACGCAAGGGGCCGTGCCGGCCGGGACGCTGCGCGCCGGCGAGCTGCTCGACGCCGCGGCCGCCGATCCGCTGTGGCGCGAGCGCGCCGCCCGCAAGACCGACTTCGAGGCCCGGCATCCCGGCCACCTCTACGGCGTCGGCTTCGCGGCCGTCCACAAGGACTACGGCACCGGCGCCGAGGCGGCGATCGCCCAGATCGAGATCGATGCCGGGGGCCGCATCCTGTTGCGCCACGTCGTCTCCGAGATCGGCTGCGGCGCCACCACGGCCCAGATGGTGGTGCCGGCCCGCTGGCTCGGGCGGGCGGCCGACGACGCGGAGTTCGCCGTCGTCGACTGGCCGAGCCTGCCGCTCGTCTCGAACAACGAGCCCTACACCATGACCCAGGAGGAGCAGGAGCGCCGCGCGCAGGACCCGCATTGGGTGCCCCGCATCACCTCGCCGCGCAGCGCCTCCAACTCCGCCTACTATCTCTCGCACGCGACCCGCGAGGCGGCTCGGCTGGTGTTCGAGCTCGGTCTCTGGGAGGCGGCGCTTTCGCTGTGGAGCGAGGGCATCGGCGGCGGCCAGGCGGCCCCGCTGGTGGTGCGCCGCGACGAGGCCGAGTGGCGCGACGGCCTGCTCGTCGCAGGGGCGCTGGCGCCCCTCTCGCTGGAGCGGCTCGCCGCGCGCGCCCACGCCCGCGGCTTGGTGACCGGGGTGACCGTGCACACGTTCAATCGCTGGGCCTGGACCGAGGCCGCGTTCGAGGTCGATGGTCGGCGCTTCACCGCGCCCATAGACGCCCTGTCGGTGAAATGGGGAGACGGCGCCACGCCCGACCGGCGCGCCCTGATGACCGACGGGGACTACGCGTTCCAGCCCCGCCGGACCGTCGCGTATCCGCCGGTCCAGCGCAACAATGCCGGGGTCGTCTACTACGCTCCCATCGCCACGCTGGTCGAGCTGTCGGTCAACAGCGGCAGCGGCGAGGTGCGGCTCCTGTCGCACAAGTCGTGGATGGAATGCGGCACCCAGATCGTGCCGGAGCTGGTGTCCGGCCAGCTCCAGGGCGGGCTGGCGATGGGCATCGGCCACGCGCTGTTCGAGGATCTGCCGCTCTACGAGGACGGGCCCGGCAACGGCACCTGGAACTTCAACCGCTACAAGCTGCCGCGGGCCGCGGACGTCGCGGTGTGGAGCCAGCACGGCACCGTGCTGCCGCCGCTGTCGGCCACCGATCCGCCCAAGGGCATCGCCGAAGTGGTGATGATCCCGGTGGTTCCGGCCATCGCGAACGCCGTCCATCACGCCATCGGCCGCCGCTTCTACGCCTTTCCGATCAGCCCGGACCGCATCAAGGAGGCGCTGTCGTGACGACCACCGTTTCGATTCGCGTCACCGTGAACGGCCGGGCGGTCGGCCCGGTCGACATTCCCGACGACCTGATGATGCTGGAGTTCCTCCAAGAGTATCTGAACCTGACCGGGACCCGCTACGGCTGCGGGCAGGGCGTGTGCAACGCCTGCGCCATCATCGTCGACCGTGAGGACGGCGCGTCCCGGCTCGTGCCGGCCTGCATCACCGGCGCCGTCTGGTTCGACGGCCGGTCGGTGCGGACCGTCGAGGGCCACGCCACCCGCGACGCCGACGGCAAGGTCACACGCCTGTCGGAGGTGCAGCAGGCGTATCTCGACCATTTCTCGTTCCAGTGCAGCTACTGCACGCCCGGTTTCGTCAATGCCGCGACCGTGCTGATCGAGCGCCTGAGACGGGCGCCGATTCCGCGCGAAAAGGTCGAGGCGACCGTGCTGGAGGCGATGAACACGCAGATCTGCCGCTGCACCGGATACGTCCGCTATCTGACCGCCGTGAAGGACGTGATCCTGGCCTCGCCCGGCCTCACGCGCGACGACGCGGGGGCGGGATGACGACGCTTCGAACCCGTGCGGTGCTCCGAACCCAGGCGATCACGGCGGGGCGGCGATGAGGCGCGCCGCGATCATCGCGCTCGGATCGCTCGCGGCGCTTCTGATCGCGGTGTTCGTCGTCTATGCCGTGTTCACCGGGCCCGGCGAGATTCCGCCCGCGACGGTCGACTTCGCGCGGCTCGGTGACCAGGAGCGGCGCGACCTGGTGGCGCGCGGCCGCTACGTGTCGCAGACCGCCGACTGCGTCGCCTGTCACAAGTCCGAGGACGGGCTCTCGTTCGCCGGCGGGCTGCCGATGGAGACGCCGTTCGGCACCATCTACGGCACCAACGTCACGCCGTCGCCGACGCACGGGATCGGCGGATGGTCGGCCGACGATCTCTACAGGGCGCTGGTGTGGGGCATCAATCCGGACGGGTCGCGGCTCTATCCCGCGATGCCCTACATGTCCTATCATTACATGACGCGGGCCGACGTCGATGCCCTGTGGGTCTTCCTGATGGACCAGCCGGCCGTCGACAAGCCCGACCGGGCGCACGACCTCGCATTTCCGTTCAACATCCGGCCGGCCCTGGCCTTCTGGAACCTGCTGTTCCGCCCGGACGACCGCACGCTTCCCGACATCTCCGGAAAGTCGGAGTCGTGGCACCGCGGACGTTATCTGGTCGACGTCCTGGGCCATTGCGGCGAGTGCCACACGCCGCGCAACATCGCCTATGCCAAGAAGTCCGACCAGCACCTGAAGGGCGAGATCATCGAGAACGCGGAGTCGCCCGACATCACGGCGGCCGGTCTCGTCGCCCGCGGATGGACGCCGCGGGATCTCGCCTCGTTCCTGAAAATCGGCCTCGCCCCGCAGGGCACCATGACGTTCCGGATGTTCCCGGTGTTGAACCACTCGACCAAATATCTCACCGACGACGACCTCGCCGCCATGGTGACCTATCTGCTCGACGGCGCGGACGAGCGCGGGGCGGCCGGTCGTGACGTCGCACCACGCGATGGCGGTGCGCCCGCCGCGGCGACCGCTTCGGCCGAGACCACGGGCGCCAGCACGCGCTCCGGACAACGGGCGTCCGAGACCGCCGACCACGCGGGGCGACGCCTCTACATGGGCCTGTGCGCCGGCTGTCACGGCCCGGACGGCGAGGGCCGGCCGCACGCCTCGGTGCCGATGGCCACCAACACGACCGCGATGCTCGAGAATCCGCTCAATCTCGTCCGCATCATTCGCGAGGGTGTCCCGGAGCACAGCCTCGCGAACCGCGAGCGCATGCAGGCGATGCCGGCCTTCGCGGACGTGCTGAGCCACGAAGAGACGGCACAGCTCGTCAACTATCTGCGCCTGCGCTGGGGCGGCCGCCCCGGCGACGTGACGGCGCAGCGTGTCGCCGAGCTGGTCGACCGGTACGGCCAGCGTCGGCCGGACGAATGAGCGCGGGCGCTCGGCAGCCCTGTGCGTCGCGGGTGGTTCGCCTCTAGCGTTCGACGAGCGACAGCCCACGACGAGCGACAGCCCACGCCGAGCTCGTGCGGCGTGCCGCTGGCCGACAGTCACGGTCGGACGGCAGGAGGCACGCGCGCGTTGCCGCGCGTCGCGTAATGGAGCGCGACGGCACGGATCTGCGCGTCGGAGAGGTTGCGGGCCGCGGCCTGCATGATCCGGCTGGCGCTGCCGCCGCGGACGCCCGTGCGCCACAACGCGAGCTGTTGCTCCAGATAGGCGCGGTGCTGGCCCGCGAGAGCCGGGTAGCGAGGCAGCTTGCCTTCGCCGCGGCCATCCTCGCCGTGGCAGGAGTCGCAGGCCGGGATCGCCGCGCTCGGATCGCCGGTGGCGGCGAGCGCGGCGCCTTTTTGCAGCAGCCTGCTTCGGGGCAGATCGTCGCCCGTCGACGCGGCGCTACCAAGGACCGCGCCGCTGGTGATCGCGGTCGCCGCGATGCGCTCCGGTCCGCGGGTCTCGGCCGTCGGCGCTGTCCCCGGCAGGCCCGCATAGTAGTCCGCGAGCGACCGCAGCTGCTCGTCCGACAGCAGGGCGGCGACCGGCTGCATGATGCCGCTCGGGCGCACGCCGAGCGCGTAGTCGCGCAGCGTCGCGAGCAGATAGGCCGGGCGCTGTCCGGCGATCCGCGGAACGCCGCCGGCGGGGCTGCCCTCGCCGTTCGGACCGTGGCAGCGGGCGCACGCCACCGGGCTGGTCGATGTCAGCCCGCTCGCGGCGATCGCCTGCGCGGCGCGCGGCGGCGTCGCGGCGCCCGGCTGCTCCGGGGCGTCAGCTGCGGTTTCGGCTGCGGTCTCGGCCGCGGCCGCGTCGGTGGCGACGCGATACTGCGCGGCCGTCATGTCCGGCAGGCCGCGCAGGAACGCCACCATGGCCCACACCTCGTCGTCGCGCGCCTGCGCCGGCCAGGCCGGCATGCCGGTGTATTTCAGGCCGTGCTTGACCACCCGAAACAGCTCCGAGTTCTTCCACGGTCGAACCGCCTCGTCATAGGCGGGCGGCGCCGGGAGCATCTGGCGGACGACGACGTTCGCCGGTTGCCCGGGCGCGCCGTGGCAGGGGGCACAGAAGCCGGCGAAATGTCCGGCGCCGCGCTCGGCGAGGGCCGGATCGTCGAGCGGCGGCGTCTCGATTCCGGTCGACCATGTCTCGATCGAGTTCCGCAACACGAAGTCGAGCAGCTCCGTCGTCACCGCGAAGTGTTTCCGGCTCGCCGCGACATTGTAGAGGCCCGACCAGGCGAACAGAAAGCCACCCGCTGCGGCGACGGCGAGGAGGATCAGGCTCGTGCGGAGCAGTCTCGCCAGACGCGGTCGCACCATGGATCCTTTCCCGAGGCTCCGACGGAATAGAACGTGCGGCGCGGCGCGCGGTTCGAACGGGCGGCCGGATGGCGCGCCCATGGCGAACGGTCCGGCTCGGGCAGAACCAAAACCGCCGGGGCAGGATTAGCTCGACAGCGGAGCCCGAGTGCCCGGTCGGCCGTTTTGCGCTGCGAGCCGGACCGGGCGCGCGGCGGGCAGGATGAAAGGACCACACGATGCCGCTCTCCGCACCCATCCCCGCTTAGCGGCTCGTCGTTCGATGTCGTTCGTCGGGCTCGGACCGTGGATCAATCTCGCGCTCTTCGCCGCCGCCGCGGCCTTCGTCTGGTGGGCCGGCACGCGGATGACCGAGCGGCTCGACGAGATCGCCGGCAAGACAGGCATGGATCGCGCCTTCGTCGGCATGCTGCTGCTCGGCGGGGCGACCTCGCTGCCCGAGATCGCCGCGGTGTCGACGGCCGCCGCGACCGGGAACGCCGCGCTCGCCACCAACAACCTGCTCGGCAGCGTCGCCTTCAACGTGATGCTGATCGCGGTCGCCGACGCCGTGATGGGCCGCAAGGCTCTCACCTCGGTCGTGCCGAGCGCGACCACCCTCCTGCAAGGCGCGCTCTGCATCGTCGTCCTCGCCCTCACCGCGGTCGCCGTGCTGACCGGGGACGTCGACCTCTGGGGCGTGGGGCTGTGGCCGGCCGTGCTGTTCGTCGTCTGCGTCGGCGCCTTCCGTCTGGCGGCCGGCTATCGGAAGCGGTCGCCGTGGACCGCGACCGGTGCCGAGACGAACGGCACCGAAACGGGGGAGGAGGAGGGCACCGAAGGCGGTCCGTCGCTGAAGCGCCTGGTCGCCGGCGCGGCGGTCGCGGCCGTCGTCATCCTGGTCGCCGGCTTCGTGCTGTCGCAGTCGGCCGACGCGATCGCCCAGGCGACCGGGCTCGGTGCCGGCATCGTCGGTCTCGTGCTGGTCGCCTTCGCGACGTCGCTGCCGGAGGTCTCCTCGATTACGGCAGCGGTGCGGCGCAAGCGCTACGAAATGGCGCTCGGCGACGTGTTCGGCACCAACATCCTGACGATCGGATTGATCTTCGTCGCCGACCTGTTCTATCGCGACGGCTCGGTGCTGGCTCAGGCCGGCCGGTTCGAGGCGGTGGCGGCGATGCTCGGCCTGCTGCTCACCGGAATCTTCCTCGTCGGGCTGCTCGAGCGCTCCGACCGCACCGTCCTGCGCATGGGCTACGACGCCGTCGCCGGTGTGATCGTGTTCGTCGCCGGCCTGGTGCTGCTGTTCTTCCTGCAGGGCTGACGATGCGACCACCTCGTTCAGCCACAGGTGTCGATCATCAGGACCGGGATCCCGGTCCACACGACGGCCACGAAGCCGAACGCGGCGATGCCGCCCGACACCGACCGCCAGAACACGCGCAGCGCTCCCTCCGGCTCGCCGGCAATGCCGGGGCCGCGGCCGATCAGCACCATGAACAGCACGACGAGGCACAGGCCGGCGGCGATCACGGTCGCGAAGGCGACGACGAAGGGCAGCGCCGCCGTCCATGCGGTGCCGAGCCCGCGGGCGCAGACGAAGCCCGTGAGACCGTAGACGAAGCCGAAATGCGCCGCCCACAGGAGCAGCCCGGCATTGAGGAACAGCATCTTGCCGAGGAAGCGCTCCCGCATGCTCAGCCTCCGACGAGGCATGGGAAGAGGGCCGTGAGGGCGACGCCGACCAATCCCTGGACGACGGCGAATTGCCACAGCAGCATGGTGTTGTCGAAGGTGGCGCGACGCACCCCGTCGAGCTTGCCGGCGAGCGAGCGGGCGACCGTGTAGAGCGCCATCAGGGCCAGCACGGCCGCGTAGAAGCCCTGCAGCGATCCGATCATGTAGACGACGGCGCCGTAGGCGCTCTCGGTCGGCCGCAGGCCGGCCGCGAGCTGCGCGGCGAGGTCGCTCCACACGGCGCCGACGAAGAGCGGAATCGCCACGAGCAACGCGAGCCGCATCGGCCAGGCGGGACCGTCCTGGGCGCGCCCGGACGGCACCCGCGCCAGCGACCGGCTCGCCAACAGGATCGCGAGGCTGCTCGCCCCGTAGAGGCCGGCCGGCAGCAGCGGCCAGGGCAGGGCGGGCAGCCGGTCGGGCGTCGGCCAGACGTCGGGGCTGACCGTCCACAGGAACACGTAGGCGAACAGCAGGCAGGCGTAGAGCGTGCCGGCGACCAGCAGCAGCACGACCATGGCCCACCAGGAGTGGCTGACCGGGCCGGTCACGTAGACGGGCAGCGTGATGCCGCCGCCGATGTCGACGGGCGGGTGACTGGGGCCCGGATCCGTGTCCCACAGCCACCAGATCACCATGACGACCGCGACGATGCCGCAGGCGACCGCCGGGACGACCAGCTTGACGGTGAGCAGGATGAAGAAGGCGGCGGTGAAGAAGGCGGCCAGCACGGTGGGCCAGCTCGGCCCCGGCATCTGCACGAGATACTGCGGCTCGGCCGTGATCGGGCTGGTGACGATCGTCTCGCGCCCGCCGGTCGGCGCGTTCGGCAGATACCAGCGGCCGGCCTCGACCTCGGCGGCGAGGTTCGGCTGGTCCCACAGCGGCTCGCGGCTCGTCACCCGCGGGATGCTGCGGGTCGCGTAGTCGCTGTTCGGCAGCCATTCGAGCGTGCCGGCGTTCCAGACATTGCCGGCGTTCTCCTCGCTGATGCGGAAGCGGCGGATCAGATCGAACAGGAACAGCGCGACGCCGGCCGCGATCATGAAGGCGCCGATCGTCGATGTCATGTTGAGCCAGTCCCAGCCGAGCCCGGTCGGATAGGTGTAGACGCGGCGCGGCATGCCGATCAGGCCGGTGATGTGCATCGGGAAGAACGTCACGTTCATGCCGACGAACATCAGCCCGAACACCCACCGCCCGAGCCGCTCGGAGAGCGGCCGCCGGCTCGCATGCGGGGCCCAGTAGTAGAAGGCGGCGAACAGCGGGAACACCATGCCGCCGATCAGCACGTAGTGGAAATGGGCGACGACGAAATAGGTGTCGTGCACCTGCCAGTCGAACGGCACCATGGCGACCATCACGCCGGTGAGGCCGCCCAGCGTGAAGATGAACAGGAAGCCGAGGATGAACAGGGCCGGGGTGGTGAGCTCGACCCGGCCGCGCGCGATGGTGGCGATCCAGGCGAACACCTGGATGCCGCTCGGCACCGCGACCGCCATGCTGGCGGCCGAGAAGAAGCTCGAGCCGAGCTGCGGGATCCCGGTCGTGAACATGTGGTGCACCCACAGCCCGAACGAGAAGAAGCCGGTCGCCACGATGGCGAGAACGACCAGCCGATAGCCGACCAGCGGCGTCTGGGCGACGGTCGGGATCATCATCGAGACCATGCCGGCGGCGGGCAGGAAGATGATGTAGACCTCGGGGTGGCCGAAGAACCAGAACAGATGCTGCCACAGCATCGCGCTGCCGCCCTTCTCGGCGACGAAGAACGGCCAGCCGAAGGCGCGCTCGATCTCCAGGAGCAGCGTGCACAGGATGACGGCCGGGAACGCGAACACGATCATGGCGGCGAAGACGAGCATGGCCCAGGCGTAGACGGGCAGCTTGTCGAGACTCATGCCGGGGGCGCGCGTCTTCAGCACGCCGACGATGATCTCGATCGCCCCGGCGATGGCCGAGATCTCGATGAAGCCGATGCCAAGCAGCCAGAAGTCCGCGTTGATGCCCGGCGAGTAGGCGGTGCCGGTGAGCGGCGGATACATGAACCAGCCTGTGTCGGGCGCGACCTGGAAGAACAGGCTGCAGAAGAAGGCGAGACCGCCGAAGAAGTAGGCCCAGAACGCATAGGCCGAGAGCCGCGGGAACGGCAGGTCGCGCCGCCTGCATGTTGGGGAGGAGGTAGACGCCCATCGCCTCCACGGCCGGCACGGCGAACAGGAACATCATCAGCGTGCCGTGCATCGTGAAGAGCTGGTTGTAGAGCCCCTGGCTGACGATGTCGGCCTGCGGCACCGCGAGCTGGGTGCGCATGATCAGGGCCAGGATGCCGGCCAGGATGAAGAACAGGAAGGCGGTGCCGACGTAGAACAGGCCCACATAGGTGTTGTTGACGACCGTGATGAAACCGAGCCCGGTGGGGGCGCGCCAGACGCGCTTCAGCTCCGCGAGCTCGTCCTCCGGCCGCGGCGCCGGGTTCGGCAGCGCGGCGGCGAGCGCCGCGTCCGTCGGGGCGGCCGGCGTGGCTTGCGGTTCGTCTCGCGGCGGCGCGATCGTCATTTCAGGCTCTCCAGCCAGGCCGCGACGGCGCGCAGCTCCTCGCCCTCGAACACCGTGAAGGACGGCATCTTGTTCGACGGCTTCAGGTGCTGGCTGTCGGCGATCCAGCCGGCCAGCGTGCCCTGGTTGTTGGGGAACGTGCCGGCCGCGATCGTGCGCCGGCCCCCCACATGCGTCAGATCGGGGCCGATGGTGCCGGCCGCCGCCGTGCCCCGCACCGTGTGGCAGGCGCCGCAGCCGGCGGCGAGGAAGAGATCCCGTCCGCGCGCCAGAAACGGGGTCGCGGGCTCCGCCGCCGGACGCGCCTGGCCAGCCCGCCACGCGTCGAAGGCGTCGGGCGCGTGCGCCACCACCTCGAAGGCCATCAGCGCGTGGGCGCCGCCGCAGAACTCGGCGCACTGGCCGCGATACACGCCCGGCCGCTCGGCCGAGACGACGAGGCTGTTGGTCTGGCCCGGGATCATGTCGAGCTTGCCGGCCAGGCTCGGGATCCAGAAGCTGTGGATCACGTCGCGCGTGGTGAGGACGAAGCGGATCGGCCGGCCGGTCGGGACGTGGATCTCGTTCGCCGTGACGAACTCCTCGGAGCTCGCGCGCGTCGCGTCGGGCTCGTAGCGGACCCGCCACCAGAACTGCTCGCCGACGACCTGGATGCGCAGCGTGTCGGACGTGTCCGGCCGGCTCAGCGTCGCCGCCAGCGCGAGCCCGTAGACCAGCAGGGCGGAGAGGACGACGACCGGGAAGACGATGCCGCCGGCGATCACGACGCGACGGCCGGCGAGCCAGCGCCGTCGCTCCGGCGGCAAGAGGATCGCGGCGGCGAGGAGCGCCATCACGACGACGAAGATGATCCCCGCCGCGACGAACATGATCCACGAGAGCGTCGCGACCCCACCGGCATGTGGGCCGGCCGGGGCCAGCGCCGACTGCACGCCGGAAACGAGATCGTCGAGGATCGAGGACTGCGGCATCGGTGCTCGGGGGACCCGGGTCAGCGCAAGGTGGACAGGAAGAACGCCACGTCGCGCGCGGCCTCCGCGTCGAGCGGCATCGGCGGCATGGCGGTGCGCGGCACCAGCGCCGGCGCGTCGCGCACGAAGGCGGCGAGGACGTCGGGACGGTTCGGCAGCGTGCCGGCCACGAAGGCGCGGTTGCCGACGCCGGCCAGAGAGGGGCCGACGGTGCCGCGCGGGCCGGGCACGTTCGGGATCACGTGGCACACGCCGCAGCCGACCCGCACGACCGCGACCTTGCCGCGCATCGCCGCCGCCTCGGCGACGTCGCGCGCCTCCGGCCGGCCGCCCGGCAGGCGGTCGCAGCCGGTCAGCACCGCCGCTGTGCCGACGGCCAGCAATCCCCGGCACATCATGCTGCGTCGGTCGGTCGCGACCGGTCGGCTCGGCGATACGACCATGGTCTGTCCGATCGGCGACGGCATCGAAGTCCGGACAGGAGAGAAGAGGCGCCGGTCCGCGCCGCGGTTGGACAACGTTCTCACATGGCGAAGGTTGCGGGATGACGCTGCCGCGTCTGTCCGCCGGCGTACGGTCCGGCGACGTCTCGGCCGGGAGCATCAGGGCGCCGCGGGGTTCTATGTCCTGAAACGACGAACGAAAGTCGGGCCGCGTCCGTTGTCCCGGGGCCTGTTCCCGCCTGCACCCGAGGATCGCATGGACCCGTCCGTCGCGCCGGCCGTCGAGGTCGTCGAAGGCTATATCGAGGGTCTGCTCACCGTGGTGCCGCGCCTCGGCATCGCTGCGGTGGTCTTTCTCGTCTTTGTCGCCGCGGCCGCCGGGGTGGCCCGCACCGTGCGGAGCGTGCTGGATCGGCGGGACCGCAACGATCTCGGCCGGCTTCTCGGCAGCTTCGTGCGCTGGGTCGTGCTGCTGTTCGGCTTCCTGGTCTTCGCCACCATCGTGTTCCCGTCGATCCGGCCGGCCGACCTCCTGTCGACGCTCGGCATCGGCTCGGTGGCGATCGGCTTCGCGTTCAAGGACGTGCTGCAGAACTGGCTGTCCGGCCTGCTGATCCTCTATCGGCGGCCGTTCCGTCCCGGCGACCAGATCGTCTCGGGCGGGTTCGAGGGGACGGTCGAGCGCATCGAGGCGCGTGCCACGCTGATCCGCACCTATGACGGCGAGCTGGTGGTGATCCCGAACAGCGACATCTACACCCGTGCCGTCACGGTGCGCACCGCGTTCCCGCGGCGGCGCTCCGAATACGACGTCGGGATCGGCTACGGTGACGATGTCGAGGCGGCCTGCGCCTTGATCCTCGCAGCGCTCGCGCAGGTGCCGGAGATCGAGACCGATCCGCCCCCCGAGGCGGTGCCGTGGGCGCTCGAGGGCTCGGCCGTGATCATCAAGGTCCTCTGGTGGTCCGACCCGCGGCGACTCGCCGTCGTGCGCACGCGCGGCCGGGTCGTCGCAGCGATCAAGCAGGCCCTGACGCGGGCCGGCGTCGATCTGCCGTTCCCGACCCGGATGGTGCTGCTGCACGATCAGACCGAGGAGACCGACGGCGACCGGGCGCGCCAACGGGAAGGCTGGCCGGCCGGCTCGGACCCGCCGCGGCCGCGCGCATCGGCGCACAAGGGCGATCCGCTCGACCGCCGGGCCGTGGTCGGTGGCCGCGGCGAGTCGGCGCGCTGACCGAACGCCGGCCGGGTCGAGACGGCGCGCGTCACGATCGTCCGATAGCGGGCCGAGAATCAGGACGATCAAACGAATCCGGGCTTTCCGGTGCGGGCGTGCGCCGTATCCTGGCGTCTCGCATCGTGACCGCGACACTGCCGCGCAAGTTGGATCTGCCCGGCTCGCGGCACGCTTGCGCCCGAAGGGTCGATCGGATTGGTCGTCCAGAAGACATTGACCAGAACAGTCGCCGAGGATCTCCGTCATGTATCATTTCGAGCCCGAAACACTGCGTGTTCTCCAGACGGTCATGGACGATATCGTCACCTGCCTGCCGCGCGAGGACTGCTCACAGGATCGGAAGATTCTGATCGCGCAGCGCCTGCTCGCGTCCGCGGCCGGCGGCGAGCGTGACCCGACCCGACTGAAGGTCCAGGCACTCGGCCAGCGGCCACCGACGCCGACCGGCAGCGCGCCGCGCCGGTCGCGGATGCCGGCCGGTCTCGTGCCGGAGCATGTGAACAGGCCGCGGGCGTGACGCCGCAACCGAAGCCGATCGGGCCGGCCGATCTCTTTTCGAGCAGCGAGGAATGCCGATGACACCGAGGACCGACGACTTCCGGCTGGAGCGGAGCGGCGACGAGCTGACCGTCGTCTTCACCCAGACCGGCACTGCCTACACGTTCCCGCTCGGGCCGGACGGATCGCTCGGCGACCCGCGGGTGTCCGGGCCGGTTCGCCCCGCCTCCGGACAGGACGGCCCGGAATCCGACGAGGCGACGGTGAGACGGACCGCGACCGCGCTCGCGCGGCTCGCCATCGCCGGCTCTCCGGCGGACTGAGCCGGACGGCGATGGTCTCCCGGGGATGCGGCGCCGTCACGGCGCGTCATCCCCGGAGCAGCGGCCCAAGAGCAGCGGCTGCGTCAACGCAGCGGCAGCACGGCGGCCGCGGGCGCGCTCGCAGAACGCTTGTCGATCGCGACGGCCTCCTCGAGGGCGCGACGATCGGCCGGGTCGTCGAGCGTGGCGGCCCGCTGCCCCAGCCGCTCGAGATGGCGCGCGACGGCGGCGCGCTGCTCGTCCGAGCAGGCGATCTCGTCGAGATCCGACAGGCGACGCGCCAACCGCAGCAGCACGGCGCTGTTGCCCGCGGCCGACTGCCGGATCTGCGAGAACGCGGCGTCGAGCAGAATGTCGTAGGTGGTGGCCTCGGCGATCACCCGCACCGTGCCGTCGCTGTCGGCATACTCGGCCGGGGGGAGGGCGCGCCGGCCGATGGTCTCGACCGCGGCGGTCAGCCGGTCGATCACGGTGATCGCCGTGAAGGTGTCGTTGAGCCCCGGCGACAGGGCGCGCAGCGCGATCTCGACGAGCTGGCGGACCGAGTATTCCAGGTCCTGATCGGGGGTGCGATCGGAGCCGGTCACCACCGTGTTGCGGATCGCGTCGTCGACCTCGTCGTCGAGCCGCCGCGCGGAGAGCACCGCGACGACGCAGCAGCCGCGGACGGCGAACTGTCCGGGCCGGATGCGCACCGTCAGCAGCGCATCGTGATCGACCGCGATGCCGCACAGTCGCTCGTAGTCGATGTACTGCACGTATCCGCTGTCGCGAAGTGCAATGCGCCGCGCGAGCGAGCCGCTCGGCAGGGGACCGCCGACCGTCGCGCGGCGCTGCTCGGGCAGCTGCTCGAGGGCCTCCGTCAGGTTCTCCGCCACCGTGTCGACCATCGTGTCCGAGATGATCGAGCGCGCCAGCTTGTGGAGATAGAACAGCAGCACGAAGAGGCAGACGACGACGAGCAGGCTGGCCACCGTGATGGCGACATGGGGGACGTAGGACGCCCCGAGCTCCTCGTTGATGCTGCGCAGCACCACCAGTGTGTACAGGATGGTGGCGACGAAGAGGCCGATCGCGGCCTGGATCTGGCGGTCGTCGATGAAGTTCCAGATCAGCCGTGGACCGAGCTGCCCGGCGGCGAGCGACAGCACCACCATGGTGATCGAGACGACCAGCGACGTCATCGTGATCATTCCGGACAACAGGGTGGAGAGCAGGTCGCGCGCCGTTCCGGCATCGCCGCTGAACACCCACCAGTCGCCGTGCTCCGGTCCGATCTGGAGCTCGAGGCCCGAGAACAGCACCGCGAAGGCGAGCGCCGTTCCGGCCGCCCCCATCGCCGCCGGGATGAGCCACAGGCTCGTCGTCACTCGCGTGAAGGCGATGCGGAGCCAGGCCAAGGGCAACGACGCCAAGGGCAACGACGCCAATCGGGCCTCCCGGTCTCGGTGCTGTGCTCACGCCACCGTGCCCGCAGATGATGCGCGCGCCAGATGATGCGTCCCGCGACGTGGCTCGCGCGAACGTCGCGGCGACACGGCGACGCGGGGCGTCCGTCCCGGGCCAATGCGCAACCCCGGTAACACGTTCCGTTCGCGAGCCGGGGTCGATCACCGCTGGGCGCCGCGCGCGGCCTTGCCGCCGGCGGCGGTGTGCGGAGGCGTCGGTGCGCGGACGTGCGCGCCAGAGGGATCGTCCGATGCCGGACCAGCTCGCGGTTCGGACGGGGAACGGCAGGGCTCGTCGACGCATGACCGTCTATCGCCACCGCACGGCGCTGTGCATCCGAGCGGTGGCGCCGATCACGACAATCCTTCGAAGGAGAAGAGCAGATGCGTCACGTCACCCTCGCGGCCGCGATCATGGCCCTCGGCGTGCTTCCCGCCGCCGCCCAGTCCGGCTCGTCCGCCGGCTCGTCCATCGGCTCGTCGTCCGCCGCCAGAAGGGGTCGCAGGCCCAGGGCCAGAGCAGCCACATCTCGGCCATGTCGCAGGACAAGCTGCGCAAGACCCTCCAGCAGTCCGGCTTCACCGACATTCAGATCGTCGACGCCGCGTACATCGTCCACGCCAAGACCAGCGACGGCAACATGGTGGAGATGTACATCGACCCGCCGACCTCGGTGACGCGGTCGTCGCAGAGCGGGTCGCAGAGCGGATCCTCGGCGCAGTCCACCACCGGGTCGGCGTCGCCGTTGTCCGGCTCGGGGTCCGGATCGACGGGCAGCGGGTCGAAGTGATCCGGTTCGAGTAAGCCGGTCCAGGCGAAGCGGTCGGAGCGAGCTGGTTGGAGCGATCAGCCCGAGCAAGTCCCGACGCGGTGACGCAGCCGTGACGACGAACGCCTCCCGCCGTCGGCTGCGCAAGCGGGAGTGCTCCGACGGGCACTCCCGCGCCTCGCCCACGCTCCTCGCCCAGCAGCTTTTCGCCCGGCAACCTTTCGCCCAGCCTCTCGCGCAGGATCGGTCGAGCCGAGTGCCTGCCGGAGCGAGGGGCGGACCGATCCGGTCGCGGAGCCGTCACGGGACGGCCGGATGTCGGCCATGTCGAAGACCATCTCGATGGAGGTGCAGGATGCGCGATAATTCGGTGCCGGCCGTGGTGGCGCTCGCGGTCGTACTGTCCGGGATCGGGCTCACGGCGGGTCCCGCCCGGGCCGAGATCACGGTCCGCCAGGCCGAGTACACGGCCGGGGTCCTGGTCGTGACCGGCGAGACGTCGCGGCGGAACCAGCGCGTGACCCTCGACGGTCGCTACACGGAACGAAGCAACCGCGTCGGCAACTTCCGCTTTCGCGTTCGCTATCTTCCGGGGGACTGCTCGATCGAGCTGAGGGCCGGGCGCGACGTCCGCACCGCGCAGATCACGAACTGCAGCCCACGCCTGCCGTCGCCGACCGCCTCGGACACGGGCGGACCGGACGCTGCCGAAGCGCGGCGTGGTTCCGGGACCGGCTCCGCCCCGAGAGCGACGGAGTCGCGCGATCCGCCGAACGCCGCGCCATCGCCGCGCGGACCGGTGTCGGGGCCGGCGCATCTGCGCGTCGTGCGCCAGCGTTGCGATCCCGGCGGGCTCTGCCTGATCGTCTGCCGAGACGGCGAGTATGCCGTCAATGCCGTTTGCTCGACGGGCCGGGCGCGGCTGCGCGGCGAGCGAGCCGTCACCTGTAGCGCGACCACGGCGGGCGACATTACGGCCTACTGCATGTCGATCGTCGATGTCGGTCGTCGTTGACGCGCGAGCCGGATCGGGGCCGCGGTGGCGGGCGTCACGATCCGAGCGTCACGGTCGTGACGGCCCCTCGGCTACGCACGCGGCACCGAACGATCGTCACAGGACCAGTCACAGAATCTCGGTGGCGGTCAGACCCCGGGGCGCCGAAGCGGGTCGCCAGGAAGCGGCTCGCCAGGAGGCCGCGCAGCGCCGTCGAGCTCACGACCGTGCGCTTCTGTCGGGTGCGCTTCTCTTGCGGGCGTCGTCCCGCTCTGAGCCGTCACGGCGCCGGTGATGCAGAGACGGTCGGGGTATTGCTCCCCGTCTCGGTGGCCTCGCGCCGGGAGGCGGCGTGATCATGGCCGCAGATCGTCGGCGGCGCACCGATCCCGTGCAGGTCGCGCATCATGCGGTCGTGCTCGTTCGCCATGATGCGATAGCAGAGACAGGACATGCTTTCGAGCCGTTCACGATCGAGGATTTCGAGCCGGCCACGCCGCGTCGAGAGCACCCGTTCGGCGTCGAGCACGGCGATGCATTCCGTGATCGTCGCACGGCGCACACCGAGCAGGCGTGCCAGCATGTCGTGCGTGAGCGGCAGCACGTCGTGGCCGACGCGGTCCTGCGCCGTGAGAAGCCACCGCGCGAGACGCTGACGGATCGCATGGGCTCCGTTGCACGCGCCGATCTGGGACGTCTGCGCCAGGGCGAGTTGCACGTAACGCAGCATCGTGACGCTGAACACGGGAAGATCGCGCATCGCGGCATGTACGTCCGCGGCCGCCATCCGCAGCGCCGTGCCGCCGAGCTGCACCACGCGCCGGTGCGGCGACACGCTGCCGCCGAGCACGATCGGGATGCCGGACAGGCCTTCCCGACCGATCAGCCAGACCTCGACCGCCTTGCGCTCGTCGATCTGGGCGAGGACGGATACCAGCCCGCTCTCGACGAAGTAGACGTGCTCCATCGGCGCACGGTCGTGATGGAGCACACGACGCGGCTTCATCGAGCACGGCTCGAGACAAGGCCGCAACGCATCGAGCTCCGCCGGCGGCAGGGACGAGAGGAGCCGGTTCCGTGGCTGATCGGGCCTCCCCATCGATGGGACCTCTCGTCGGCCGGATTCTGGGTGCCCGCCGCTGCATCCGGCCGAAACCGCGAATCCGTGTCGTTGCGGGGAAGGCCGACGGTGCGGCGCCGGAGAGCTCGGCTCGCCGGCCGGTGTCAAGTTCTGTTGTCAACCAGGAACCGTCGGCGTGGTTCCGGCGCGGCCCGACCGTGCACGCGCGGCGCTCCGTCGCGCCGGAGCCCGCCGGATCACCTCACGTCGAGGTCCCGGCAGTCGACCCACCATTGCGTGGGAATGGTGGCGTCGGCCAGACGATCGAGCAGGCCCGGCTCCGCTCCGGACTTGAAATCGAGAACGCACAGCCTTTGCCCCGACGTTTCGACTGGCGTCACGGCAAGTCTCCGGCACGCGTCCGGCATGTACCGGCCGCCGCTGCCGATCACCTGCTCGAGGTCGCGTTGCGACGGGCACGCCGCGATCGAGCGCCCCGATCCTGCGTCTGCAGCTGCTCGAGGGCGTTGGGGCGCACTCTGAGCTGCGGCCGAGACGGCGGTTGCGCCTCCGGCCATCGTGATCAGAACAGTCGTGACGACGACGAGATGCATCATGTCTCTCCGGTGTCGATCGAGCGGTTGTCGGTGCGCGGGAGCGGCCGAGGGCAAGCCGTGGCTCGGATGCCGTCCTGAATGGTCGGGGGCAGACGAAATTTGCTTCCGGACGACACGCCAGAGGCGCCTTCGAACGGTAGCCGGCCTCGATCGCATCTCTTCGGGGCGTCCGGGCCTCATTCGCGGGGCGGGACTGTGGCCTCGCCGACATTCTCGAGCGTGTCGAGACGATCCTGATCACGACCGGTTGGGCGTGGCACGACGCTGAGGGTGCCGTCGGTCTCCAGCACCACGGCCGCCGTCCGATCGAGCGACGCCACCCCGCTCGCACGCATCGCGGCGCGCACCTCGTCGCGGGTGACCCGCTGATCGCGCAGCGCCCCGTCGATGAACCGGCCCCGATGCAGCAGGAGGGTCGGCTCGGACTTGACGAGATCCCGGATCCATCCGGCTCGGACGGAGAGCCACGCGACCGTGAACTGCAGGAACACCAGCAGGGCGAGCGCGACGATGCCCTCGGCGAGCGAGATCGACTTGTCGAGCAGCACGGTCGCGAGCGTCGAGCCCAGCGCGACCGTCACCACGAGGTCGAAAGCGTTGAGCTTCGAGAGCGTGCGCTTGCCGGAGATGCGCAACGTCACCACCAGGGCGACATAGGCGGTCGTCCCGACCAGGACGATGCGCGCGAGATCGGTCCACGAGCTCCACAGCACGATCGCTTCCCCTCGGATCGGCCGCGCGGCCGAGCGCCCATGACCGGGACCCCGACTCCGGGTCCCCGGTCATGGCGCGTCATCCTGGCCCCGCCCCAGGGCGTTACGGCCGAGGACCACGCCGTCGCTGCGTCACCGGGACGCGCCACCGGCGTTTTGGCCGTCTTTCGTCGGCGCCCTGTCCGGGTTCGGCTGAAGAGCTGCCCCGGAGCTCGAGCTGCCGGTCGTCTGCGACCGGCCGCCGGGGCGATCCACATCCGCGAAATTGAAGGGAGGCGCGCTTTTCAGGTCCTCCTTGGTCGTGTTCACGACCAATCGTGCCGAGCCGTCCGACTGCTCGCTCAGCACGACGGAGCGGGGATCGAGCGCCACGTTGCGCTCGCCGATACCGAGAAAGCCGCCGACGCTCACGACCACGCCCTTGATGGTCTTGCCGTTGTCGATGATCAGATCTTCGACGTCGCCGATGTTCTCGTTGTTCAGGTTGTAGACCTCGGTGCCGAGCAGTTTCGAGGCGCGCATGTCGGCCGCCTGCACCGTGTAGAACGTCAGCCTCACCTGGGCGCCGGGATCGACGGATCGGAGCCCGCCCTGCGCGCCAGGTGTGCTGGAGCGCGGCTGCGCGGCGGTCGCCCCCGAGCCGGGCTTGTCGGCCGGCGCGGGAGCCGCGGAGGGCTGTTGACTGGACGGCGCCGCGCTCTGTGCCAGCGCCACTCCCGCCAGAGCGAGCATCGCGGTCGTCGTCAGAAGGACACGTCGCATTGTGGTTCTCCTCGTTTCGGCCGGGAATCGAGCTGCACGAGGAAAATGAACCGATGCCGAGAGCGTTCGCGAGCCACACCGGATGGTCCTGGCGTATGCGCGATGCCGTACCGAAATCGTGATCTGTCTCGGCGCCCTGCCGGCGGGTCTGACTGACGCGGCTCGCCACCTCGGCCGGCGGCTCACCTCGCGCCAGCACGATGCCCAAGCGGCGCGTCAGCGCCGGCTGGCGCGAGCAACCGAGGTCGACCCATACTCAGCTCATTCTTACGAAGGCGGGAAACCAGGGGCTACAGGGCGGGCGGCTCTGGGTCTCCGCCTTCGTGTGGACGAGCGGGCTGGTCTGATACATCGCGACCGCAAGCAGCTCCAGGGTGCTCGGCGCGGAGAAATCGCGAGCTTCGCTCCGTCCGCGCCAGGACGGAGATGCGGCCGCTCGCCGCTCTCGATCGCGGTGAGGAGCTCGACGACGGTCTCGTAAAACCGTGGGGAGGTGAGGGCGTCGTCAGGGCCGCTTGTAATGGTTCGGAACGAAGGGCATCGGCGCGACCCGCACCGGCAGCCGTTTTCCGCGCACGTCCGCGTAGAGGAGCGTGCCGACGGCCGCCTGGGCCGCCGTCACGTAGCCCATCGCGACCGGCGCGCCGAGGCTCGGACCGAAGCCGCCCGACGTCACCTCGCCGATCGGGTCGCCGCCGTCGGCCGCCGCGTAGAGCAGCGTGTGGGCCCGCACCGGCGCCCGCCCCTCCGGCAGCAGGCCGACGCGACGGCGTGCCGTCCCCTCGGCGAGCTGGCGCAGGATGATGTCGGCGCCCGGGAAGCCGCCGGCGCGGGCGCCGCCGGTGCGCCGCGATTTCTGGATGCTCCAGGCGAGCCCCGCCTCGACCGGCGTCGTGTGCGGGTCGAGATCGCTGCCATAGAGGCACAGGCCGGCCTCGAGCCGCAGGCTGTCGCGCGCCCCGAGCCCGATCGGCGCGACGTCCGGGTTCTGCAGCAGGGCCTCGCACAGCGCCTCGGCCTTGTCGGCCGGCACGCTGATCTCGTAGCCGTCCTCGCCCGTGTAGCCGGAGCGCGAGACCAGACAGGACTCGCCGAGAATCGTGACCGGCCGTGAGTCCATGAATTGCATGCCCGCGACGGCGGGCGCGAGAGCGGCGAGCGCCGCCTCGGCCTTCGGCCCCTGCAGGGCGACGAGCGCCCGGTCCGGCAGCGGCTCCACGCTGCAGCGACCGGCGAGCGCCGCGCGCAGATGCGCCTCGTCGGCCGCCTTGCAGGCGGCGTTGACGACGAGAAACAGATGATCGCCCTGGTTCGACACCATCAAGTCGTCGCGGATGCCGCCCGCCGCATCGGTGAACAGCGCGTAGCGCTGCCGGCCCGGCGGCAGCGACACGATGTCGGCCGGCACCAGCGTCTCCAGCGCGAGGGCGGCGTCCTCCACCTTGCCGGATGGCGCGCGAAGAACGAGTTGGCCCATGTGGGAGACGTCGAACAGGCCGGCCTTCTCTCGCGTGTGGAGATGCTCGGCCAGGATGCCGGCCGGGTACTGCACCGGCATGGCGTAGCCGGCGAACGGCACCATGCGGGCACCGCGTCGGCGATGCAGCGAATCGAGCGGCGTGTGGCGGAGCGCCTCGGCGGGCGAAACGGTGGGAGTCTCGGTCATGACGCGGTCCTGGCGGGATGCGGTCGGCCTCTGTCGACGGCATCGACGGGCGGCGCAATCTGCCGGACGCGGGTGGTGCGGCGCAAGACGCGAGCCTCGTTCCGCTTCGGTTTCGGCGCGCGGCGACGGCCGCGCATGACCGGGAGGGAGGCGGCGTCGGCCGCCGTCGGAGGGATCAGGACAGGCGAGCCGGTCCGTCGGTCCGCGCCATGGTGGCGAGCCGATAGTGCTCGGCGCCTTCGCGGACCGGCACGGCGTGCTCGTTCGCGGCATCGTCCGAGACGATGATGGTCGCCTTGACGGTCAGCCACCAGGCATCGGCGTGGACCAGCTCGAAGGCGATCGAATGGGCCTCCTGCACGGCGTCGGCGTCGGAGGCGAAGCTGCCGTCGAGCTCGTTCTCCAGCCGGCGGTCGTTGACGTGCAGACGAAACGAGTAACGACGCAGGCCCGACGTGCGCGGCATGGCTCCCCCCGAAAGTAATCAGCCTAACATTCCAGACGGGAAGCGCGCCTTCGGGAAACTGCGAATCCGTTCGGTCCCAAGCTACCTCCCCGCGGTGCTGCCATAGAGCCGACGGACTAGGCGGCGAAGTCAGAGAGGCTCGAAGGGCCGGGCAGGGCATCGGCGCTCTCGATCACCACGCGGGCGAGGGTCGGGGCGCCGACGGCGATCGCCTGGGCGTAGAAGTAGGCCGTGGCGATGTTGTCGGCGTGGATCGGATCGTTGTCGCCGGCCTCCCGCCGCGCCCGCGCCGCGAGCGCGGCCTTGGCCAGATAGGAGACGCCGGCCGTGATGCCGAACAGGCGCAGATAGGGCGTCGCGACGGCGAGCAGCTCCTCCGGGCTGCGCTCCGGCGCGCGCAGCCAGGCGGTCGCCTGCGTCAGCGCGTCGGCGGCCTCGACCACGACATCGCCGAGCAGACGCAGCCGCGGCTCGGCGATCGCGGCGGCCGCCGCGCCGACATCCCGATACGCCGCGATCGTCGTCTCGGCGATCGCGCCGCCCGGCCCGAGCACCTTGCGGGTCACGAGGTCGATCGCCTGGATGCCGTTGGTGCCTTCGTAGATCGGCACGATGCGGGCGTCGCGGTACTGCTGCGCGGCGCCCGTGTCCTCGACGAAGCCCATGCCGCCGTGGATCTGGATGCCGAGCGAGGCGACCTCGACCCCGGTCTCGCTGCAGCAGGCTTTTGTCACGGGCGTCAAGAGGCCGGCGAGCCGCTCGGCCGCCTCGCGCGCCTCGGCGGTCCGCGCATGGCGGGCCCGGTCGATCGCCGCGGCGGCCGCATAGGCGACGGCGCGCGCCGCCGCTGTCATGGCCTTCATGGTCATCAGGGTGCGGCGCACGTCCGGGTGCGCCACGATGAGGCTCGACTGATCAGGCGGCGCCCCGGCGGCGCGGCCCTGGCGGCGCGTCTTGGCATAGGCGAGCGCGCGCTGATAGGCCCGCTCGGCGACCGCAACGCCCTGCACGCCGGTGAACAGCCGCGCCTTGTTCATCATCGTGAACATGCAGGCGAGCCCGCGGTTCTCGGCGCCGACCAGCCAGCCGACGGCGCCGCCGTTGTCGCCGAAGGCGAGGCTGCAGGTCGGGCTCGCATGGATGCCGAGCTTGTCCTCGATGCCCGTGCACCACACGTCGTTGCGGGCGCCGAGCGTGCCGTCGTCGCCGACCAGGAACTTCGGCACCAGGAACAGCGACAGCCCCTTGGTGCCGGGCGGCGCATCCGCGAGGCGTGCCAGCACGAGATGCACGATGTTCTCGGCGAGATCGTGCTCCGCATAGGTGATGAAGATCTTCTGGCCGGTGAGCCGGTAGGTGCCGTCGTCGGCCTTCACGGCGCGGGTGCGCACGGCGGCGAGATCCGAGCCCGCCTGCGGCTCGGTCAGCGCCATGGTGGCGGTCCATTCGCCGGCGACGAGCTTCGGCAGGTATTTTTCCTTCAGCGCCCGGTCGGCGTGCAGCTCCAGTGCATCGACCGCGCCCTGCGTCAGCACCGGGCCGAGCGAGAACGACATGCAGGCGCTGGTCCACATCTCCATGCAGGCGGTGGCGAGCCGCACCGGCAGGCCCATGCCGCCCCATTCGGGCGGCAGGTCGACCGTGTTCCAGCCGGCCTCCGCCCACGCCTTGTAGAGCGCCGGCCAGCCGTCCGGCAGCGTGACGGTGCCGTTCGCGAAGCGGGCGCCGACGCGGTCGCCCTCGCGGTCGACCGGCGCCAGCGTCTCGCCGGCGAAGCGCCCGGCCTCTTCCAGGATGTGCGCCGGCAACTCGGGATCGAGACCGCCGTGCAGTCCGCCGGCGAGGTCGTCGGCGAGGCCGGCGACGTCGTCGAGGGCGAGATGAATGGACTTGACGGGCGCGACGTAATCCATGGCGGCGTCCTGAGCAGTGTTCGTCCTGAGCAGTGCGATCGGGAACGGCAATTCCGGCAGTTCAGAAACAACGACGGCGACCGACAGGCCGCCGAACATGCGGGGGCCGCGTCAGCGCGGCGCCAGCCGCAGCGCCCCGTCGAGGCGGATCACCTCGCCGTTGAGCGCCACGTTGCCGACGCAGGCCATCACCAGGTCGGCATATTCCTCCGGGCGACCGAGTCGCTTCGGGAACGGCACCGCGGCGGCGAGGCTCGCCTGCACGTCGGCCGGCAGCGTGCCCATCAGCGGCGTCAGGAACAGGCCCGGCGCGATGGCGAGCACCCGGATGCCGAACTGCGCCAGCTCGCGCGCCGCCGGCAGCGTCAGCGACACGATACCACCTTTCGAGGCCGCATAGGCGGCCTGGCCGATCTGGCCCTCGTAGGCGGCGACCGAGGCCGTGGAGACGATCACGCCGCGCTCCCCGTCGGCGAGCGGGTCGAGCCCGGCCATGCCGGCGGCGGCGAGGCGCAGCATGTTGAACGAGCCGATCAGGTTGACCCGGATCACCCGCTCGAAGTCGGCGAGCTCCATGGCGCCGTCGCGGCCGAGGATGCGCTTCGCCGTGCCGATGCCGGCGCAGTTGACGAGAATGCGGGCCGGCCCGTGCTGCGCGGCCGCGGCGGCGACGGCGGCCGCCGCCTCGTCGGCGCTCGCCACGTCGCAGCGCACCGCGTGGCCGCCGATGCGCGCCGCGACCGCAGCGGCGCCGTCGAGATTCACGTCGAGGACCGCGACCCTGGCGCCGGCGCGGGCGAGCCGCTCGGCCGTCGCCGCCCCGAGCCCCGATCCGCCGCCCGTGACGATCGCGGCCTGTCCGTTCACGTCCATGAAGGGTCTCCCCGCTCGGCCTTCGTGTGGCTGGTAGGGTGGGCAAAGCCGCGTCAGCGGCGTGCCCACGCCGTCCGGCCTTGCGATCAGGACCGCGTGGGCACGCTTCGCTTTGCCCACCCTACGATCCCGCGTAGCGTCTCACGCTGCCAGCTTGAGGGCCCGGATCGCGTTCTGCTTCAGGATCAGGTCGTGCACCTCCGGCTTGAAGCCGGCGTCGGCAAAGTCCTTGATCCAGCGGTCCGGCGCGATCAGCGGGAAGTCGGAGCCGAACAGCATCTTGTGCTTGAGCTGGCTGTTGGCGTAGCGCACCAGCTCGGCCGGGAAGTATTTCGGCATCCAGCCCGACAGGTCGATATAGACGTTCGGCTTGTGCAGGCACACCGACAGCGCCTCGTCCTGCCACGGCCAGGATGGATGCGCGATGATGATCGTCATGTCGGGGAAGTCGGCGGCGACGTCGTCGAGATGGATCGGGTTCGAGTATTTCAGCTTGAGCCCGCCGCCGCCCGGCATGCCGGTGCCGATGCCGGAATGGCCGGAGTGGAACACGGCCGGCAGCTTGTGGTGGGCGATCACCTCGTAGAGCGGATAGGCCATCCGATCGTTGGGGAAGAAGCCCTGCAGGGTCGGGTGGAACTTGAAGCCCTTGACGACGCCGGCCTCGATCAGGTCGCGCGCCTCGCGCACGCCGAGCTTGCCCTTGTGCGGGTCGATGCTGGCGAACGCCATCATGATGTCGCTGTTGTCACGCGCGGCATCTGCGACCTCTTCGTTCGGGATGCGGCGGGCGCCGATCTCGTGCTCGCAATCCACCGTGAACATCACGAGCCCGATGCGGCGCTCGCGATAATACGCGATGGTCTCGGCGATGGTCGGCCGCTTGCCCGCCTTGAAATACTTGTTGGCGGCCTCCTCGTAGGGCGCCCAGGCCGGGTCGTGCGGATGCCGGCACGACACCTCCGCGTGGGTGTGGACGTCGATGGCGACGAGGTTCTCGATGTTCATGCGTGCTCCCCGTGGCCGGCCGGCAGGATCACCCGGTCCGACAGCTCGTCGGCATAGAGCTCCTCGACCAGCGCGGCGCGCCGCGCGATGACGGCGCGCTGATTGATCGAGCCCTTGTCGGTCACCTCGCCGGCGTCGATCGAGGGCGGCTCGGTCAGCACGAGGGCGCGCTCGATGCGGAACGACGAGCCGTGCACGCCGGCGTTCAGGGCGGCGAGGCGCTCGGCGATCTGGGCGCGCAGCACGGCGCTCCCCAGGATGGCGGCATCGCTGACCGAGGCGTCGGCCCGGAACGCCGAGCGACACGCAGCGAGGTCGGGGATCAGCAGCGCCGTCAGGTCGTCACGGTCGTGCCCGGCGATCACCAAGTCGCGGATCAACGGTGAGAGCTTCTCGACGGCACGGGCGCGCAGCGGTCCGACGCTGACCCAAGTGCCGGTGGCGAGCTTGAAGTCCTCGGCGATGCGGCCGTCGAAGACGAAGCCCTGCTCGGGATCGTCCGGGTCGGCGAAGCGCAGCGCGTCGCCGAGATGATAGAAGCCCTCGTCGTCGAAGGCCGCCGCGGTGAGATCGGGGCGGCGCCAGTAGCCCGGCGTCACCGAGGGACCCTTGATGCGCGCCTCCAGCTTGCCGGCGGACGGCACCAGCTTCATCTCGATGCCGACATTGGGGATGCCGACGACGCCGGGCGCGCAGGCCCGCGCCGTGACGCTGAGCGCCGAGGGGGCCGTCTCGGTCGAGCCGAGCGAGGTGAGCACCGGGATGCGCTCGCCGCGCTCGGCAACCGCCATCGCCTCGTACTCGGCCCGCACCACGCCGGCGAGCGAAGCCCCGGCATAGAACAGGAACTGCAGCCGGCTGAAGAAGCTGCGTCGCAGCTCCGCGTCCTCGCGCAGGAAGGGCAGCAGCATCTCGTAGCCCTTCGGTACGTTGTAATAGACGGTCGGCGCGATCTCGCGAAGATTCCGCACCGTCTCGCCGATCGCGTCCGGCATCGGCTTGCCGCGATCGATGTGGAGCGTGCCGCCGTGCATCAGCGCGATGCCGAAATTGTGGTTCGCCCCGAAGGTGTGGCTCCACGGCAGCCAGTCGACCAGCACGGGCGGCGGATCGACGAGCGTCGGATAGGCGGCCGCGATCATGGCCTGGTTGCTGGTCAGCATGCGCTGGGTGTTGATCACGCCTTTCGGCGCACCCGTCGAGCCCGAGGTGAACAGGAGCTTGGCGACCGTGTCGGGTCCCACCGCCGCATGCGCGGCGTCGACGGCCGGCCCTGCGGGCGTGTTCATCAGCGCCGCGATCGGTGTCGCCGGCCGGTCGATCAGCGCATCCTCGCTGACCACGAGCTCGACGTCGGCCGGGACCGCCGCGGCGATCGCGTGCCCGTACAGGGCGGCACTCTCGGCGAAGACGAGGCCCGGCGTCAGCACGCCGAGGATGGCGCGCAGCTTGGAGAAGTCGGACGAGACGAGCGAGTAGGGCGGCGAGATCGAGGCGTAGGGAATGCCGGCGGTCATGGCGCCGAGGCCGAGCAGCGCGTGCTCGATGCCGTTGCCGGACAGGATGGCGACCGGCCGCTCGGCCGAGAGACCGCGGTCGATCAGCGCCTGGGCGATCGCGCGGGCGTGGATGCGCGCCTCGGCGTAGGTGACGTGCCGCCACGCGCCCGCGCCGTCGCGGGCGGCGAGGAACGGCCGGTCCGGCGCCACCGCGGCCCAGTGGTCGAGCCGGTCCGTCATGCTGCGCGGATACGGCGCCAGCGCATGCGGCGAGCGCACGACGATGGATCCGTCGTCGCGCGCGATCAGCTCCACCTCGGACGGGCCGTAGCAATCGGCGGCGCCCATCTGCACGAGTTCCTTGACCGTCATGGTCGTCCCTCCCGAGCGTTCCTTCGGGGTGATGAACCTCTTGTTCTGCACCGGGTCAGACGCCCGGCTTCACCTTGCCGGCCCGCTTCTCCAGAAAGTCCCGCAGCCGCTGCTGGGCCTCGGGCGTGCCGGCCGCGATGGCGGCCATCAGCGACTCGGTGAAGAAGCCGGCCGCCGGATCGCTCGCGGCGATGCGCGGCAGCGCGTGCAGCACCGCGAAATTGGTCATCTCGGCATTGCGCGCGATCTTCTGCGCGAGCGCCTTGGCGCGTGGCAGCGCCTCTCCGACCCCGACCAGATACTGGCTCGCGCCGTGCATGCGGCCCTCCTCGGCCGAGAGCGTGCGGCCGGTGAGCATCAGGTCCTGCACCAGCGGCACGCCGATCAACCGCGGGATGCGCACCGAGCCGCCGCCGCCGAGGAAGATGCCGCGCTGGCCTTCGGGAAGCGCGTAGTAGGTCGACGGCTCGGCGACCCGGATGTGGGTCGCGGCGGCGAGCTCGAAGCCGCCGCCCACAACAGCACCATGCAGGGCGGCGACGACGGGCACGCGGCCGAACTGGATCTCGTGGAACGCCTGGTGCCAGGTCTGCGAGTGATGGATGCCTTCGAGAATGTCGGTCGGCTCCACCACGTCCTCGAGATCGAGGCCGGCGCAGAAATGCTCGCCCTCGCCGGAGAGCACGACGGCCCGCACGCCGGACGGCAGATGCGCGAAGAAGCGGTGCAGGCCCTGGATGGTGGCGAGATCGAGAGCATTGCGCTTGCTTGGCCGCGACAGCCGCAGGAGCGCGATCTCGCCGTCGATCTCGGCGGTCAGGGTGGGTGGCAGTCCGATGTCCAGCATGATCGCGGTCCTGGTCGGCAATCGCTTCTCGTCGATGCGCTCGGCACGCCGAGCGGTGTCGTTCAGTGCCGGGCGCCGAGCCCGAGATAGCTGTCGATGACGCGGCGGTCCTGCGCGAGCTCGGCCGCCGGGCCGTGGAGCGTGATCTCGCCGAGCTCCATCACATAGGCGTGGTCGGCGACCTGGAGGGCGGCGCGGGCGTTCTGCTCGACCAGCAGGATCGACACGCCGGTCTGGCGCAGCTCGGTGACGATGCGCAGCACGTCCTTGACGATGCGGGGTGCGAGCCCGAGGCTCGGCTCGTCGAGCATGAGGACGCGCGGCTGCGCCATCAGGGCGCGGCCCATGGCGAGCATCTGCCGCTCGCCGCCCGACAGCGTGCCGGCGTGCTGGCGGCGCCGCTCCTTCAGGCGAGGAAAGCGGTCGTACACCGCGGTGAGCCCGTCGCCGGCGGCGCGGCGGCCCAGCCGCCAGGCGCCGAGGCGCAGATTGTCCTCGACCGACATGGTGGCGAACAGCTCGCGCTTCTCCGGCACCAGGCAGAGCCCGTCGCCGACCCGCGTCTCGACGTCCTCGCCGGCGATGTCGCGGCCGTCGAGCCGGATGCGGCCCGCCGCCGGCAGCACGCCGGCGACGGCATTCAGCAGCGTCGTCTTGCCGGCCCCGTTGGCGCCGATGATGGTGACGATGCCGCCGCGCGGAATGGTGAGCGACACCCGGCGAACCGCCTCGACCCGGCCGTAGCTGACCGAGACGTCGTCGACCGCGAGGATCGGATCGGCGACCGCCGGGGCGGGCGCGGCGGCTGGCGCCGGAGCAGCGGTGGTCGGAGCGGTGATGACTGGCGCGGTCATTCGACACCTCCGAGATAGGCTTCGAGCACGGCCGGGTCGGCGGCGACGGCGGCCGGCGGGCCCTCGGCGATCTTCTTGCCGAAGTCGAGCACGACGATGTGGTCGGTGAGCTTCATCACGAAATCCATGTCGTGCTCGACCAGCAGGATCGAGACGCCCTCGTCGCGCAGTCGCGCCAGCAATGCTCCGAGCTGCTGCTTCTCGGCGAAGCGCAGGCCGGCGGCCGGCTCGTCGAGGAGGAGGAGCTGCGGATCGAGGCAGAGCGCGCGGGCGATCTCGGCGACACGCTGCTGGCCGAGCGCCAGCGAGGTCGCCGGCTTGTGCAGATGGGCGCCGAGCCCGACGCGGTCGAGCTGGCGCGTCGCCTCGCCGAGCAGCCGGGTCTCGTCGGCGCGGTCGAGCCGCAGCATCGCGGCGACCACGCCTTTGCTGCCGCGCAGATGGGCGCCGAGCGCGACGTTCTCCAGCACGGTCATCTGGCGGGCGAGCTTGACGTGCTGGAACGTGCGGGCGACGCCACGCCGCGCGATCGCCCGCGCGCTGGATCGCTCGATCCGCTCGCCCGAGAGCGTGATCTCGCCGGTCGTCGCCGGCAGCACGCCGGTGAGCAGGTTGAAGGTCGTGCTCTTGCCGGCGCCGTTCGGCCCGATCAGCCCGACGATCTCGCCCGCCTTAACCTCGAAGCTGACGTCGTTGACGGCGACGAGCCCGCCGAACTGTTTTCGCGCTTTCTCCATGGCCAGCAATGGCGACCCGCGGTCGGGCATCGTGCGGGCCGGCAGCGGCACGCCGGCCGCGACGGTCTTCGGGGGAGGCTTCGGTAGCAGCCGCATCACCAAGGGCCACAGGCCGTCGCGCGCCACCTGGAGCACCACCACCATGAGAATGCCGAACACGATGGTCTCGAAGCTGCCGTCGGCGCCGATCAGCTTCGGCAGGATGTCCTGGAGTTGATCCTTCAAGAGCGTCACGATGCCGGCGCCGAGCACGCCGCCGAGCACGTGGCCGGCGCCGCCGAGCACCGCCATCAGGAGATACTCGATGCCGGCATTGAGCCCGAAGGGCGACGGCGAGACGGCGCGCTGGACATGGGCGTAGAGCCAGCCCGAGAGCCCGGCGAGCAGCGCCGCGTAGACGAACACGACGAGCTTCACGCGTGCCGTGTCGATGCCGAAGGACTCCGCGGCGAGCCGTCCGTCGCGCAGCGCCCGGATCGCGCGGCCCATGCGGCTGTCGAGCAGGTTCTCGCTGAGGATCACGGCGAGGATCACGGCGATCCAGATCGGATAGAACACGGCGCGGGCGTCGATCAGCGGGATGCCGAGGACGTCGAGCGGTGGGATGCCGTTGATGCCGTCGAACCGGCCGAGCGCCTCGACGTTGCCGAACAGGTAGAAGAAGGCGATTCCCCAGGCGATGGTGCCGAGCGGCAGGAAATGGCCGGACAGCCGCACCGTGACGGCGCCGATGAGAAGCGCCATCGCGCCCGTCGTCGCGAGCGAGGCCGGCAGGGTGAGCCACGGCGAGACGCCGAAGTCCTTGGTCAGCACCGCGGTCGTGTAGGCGCCGAAGCCGACGAAGGCGGCCTGCCCGAACGACGTCATGCCGCCGACGCCGGTGAGCAGCACGAGCCCGATGGCGACCAGGCTCGACAACCCGATGTAGCCGGCGAGCGTGATCCAGAAGTCCGGAACGCCCGGCACCAGCGGCACGATCGCGATCGCGCCGATCGCGGCGACGCGCGGCAGGTGGTGGACGAGCGGCCGGGACGGGGGCGTGTCGGGAGCGCGCATCAGGTCTCCTCCTCGTCCTGATGACCGGCGGAGAGCGAGCGCCACAGCAGCACCGGGATGATCAGCGAGAAGACGATGACCTCCTTGAACGGGCTCGCGACGAAGGCCGAGAAGGATTCGAGGAGCCCGACCAGCACGGCGGCGAGCGCGGTGAGCGGATAGCTCGCGAGCCCGCCCATGATGGCGGCGACGAAGCCCTTCAGCCCGATCAGGAAGCCGGTGTCGTAGTAGATCGTCGTCAGGGGGCCGATCAGCACGCCGGACAGCGCCCCGATGGCGGCGGCGAGCGCGAAGGCGGCGCGACCCGTCGCCCGCGTCGGGATGCCGACCAGGCGGGCGCCGAGCCGGTTCACCGCGGTCGCGCGCAGCGCCTTGCCGGCGAGCGTGAACTCGAAGAACGCCCACAACGCCGCGAGCAGCAGCGCCGTCACGCCGAGCACCCAGATCCCCTGCGCCTTGACCACGGCGGGGCCGAGCGGGACGATCGCATCGGAGAACGGCGTGGTGCGGAAGCCCTCGGCGCCGAAGAACACGAGGCCGAGCCCGACCAGCGCGATGTGGACGCCGATCGCGGCGATGAACAGCACCAGTACCGAGGCGTCGGCGAGCGGCTGGAAGGCGAGCCGGTAGACGAGCGGACCCATCGGCACGAGGAGCACCAGCGTCAGCACGATGCCGAGCAGGGCGCCGGGCTTCAGCGGCGCCAGCAGCACGACACCGGCGAGCACGGCGGCCGGCAGGGCGATGTCGCGAGCGAGAATCACGCCGACCCGCCGCGGCGTGAGAGCGGCCCGCTCGCGGAAGAGTTCGAGGATCGCGGCCGCGACCCCGAGTCCGACCAGCAGCCACGCGGTTCCGGGCACGCTCCCGGCCTCCAGCGCCGCGTAGGTGAGGGCGCCCCAGGCGACGAACTCGCCCTGCGGCACGAAGATCACCCGCGTGACGGTGAACACCATCACCAGCGTGACGCCGAGCAGCCCGTAGACGGCGCCGTTGATGACACCGTCCTGCAGAAGAAAGAGTGCGATCGTCGTGTTCATGCCGGGCTCGCCGTGGCCGTTCTGTCGCCGGAGCAGAAGGTGCGGTGCTCGAAACGTGGCAAGCGGATGCGCCGCATCGGAGGGGCGTCCACGGTCATCGGCGCACCCGATAGTCAACGAGGCCGACCCGCGCTCCGCTCATTCCCGCGAAGGCGGGAATCCAGAGTTCACGTCAGTGTCTCGTGTCGTGCGATCCTGGGTCCCCGCCTTCGCGGGGACGAGCGGAGGTCATGCCGCGCTCTCGCAGCCGAAAAGCTTTCGGCCGCGACCGGCGTCAGGTCACGGCAGCAGCGTCCACTTGCCGCCGTCGATCTTGATCAGCACGCGCGAACGCTTGTCGAGGCCGGCGTGGTCGGTCGGCGAGAAGTTGTAGACGCCGTGGTTTCCGACCACCTCCTTGGAGCCCTCGATCGCGTCGCGCAGCGCGGCGCGGAACTCCGGCGTGCCGGGCTTGCCCTTGGCGGCGGCCGCGGCGAGGCCCGCCTCGGCGAGTGCCATGCAGTCCGCGAGATGCGCGCCGAAGCCGGCGAACGGCGTCTTGTTGTTCGCTTCGTAGTCTTTGATGTAGGCGAGCGCGACCTTCTTGATCGGATTGGAGTCCGGGAGCTGGTCGGCGATCACCACCGGGCCGGCCGGGAACACGGTGCCCTCGACGTCCTTGCCGCCGACGCGGACGAACTCCATCGTGGAGACCCCGTGCGTCTGGTAGATGGGCTTTCGGTACCCCTGCTCCTTGAGCGCCTTCTGCGGCATCACGGCGGGCGTGCCGGAGGCGGCGATCAGCACGGCGTCGGGATTGGCCGCGACGATCTTGAGCGCCTGGCCGGTGACGCTGGTGTCGGTGCGCTGGAACCGCTCGGTCGCGACCACCTTGATGCCCTTGCCCGGCATCACCTTGCCGACGGCGTCGAGCCAGCCCTGGCCGTAGCCGTCCGTGTAGCCGAGAAAGCCGATCGTCTTGACGCCGTTCGCCGCCATGTGGTCGGCGAGCGCCTCGGCCATGATGGCGTCGTCCTGCGGCGCCTTGAACACCCAGCGGCGCTTGTCGTCCATCGGCTCGACGAGCGAGCGGGTCGGCACCATGGCGCAATAGGGCGTCTTCGTCTCGGCCGCGACGTCGACGATGGCCAGCGTCGCCGGCGTCGCCGACGAGCCGATCAGATAGTCGATCTTCTGCTCGGCGATCAGCTTGCGGGCGTTGGCGACCGCCTTGGTCGGATCGGTGGCGTCGTCCAGCACCGTGTACTCGACGGTCAGATCGCCGATCTTCTTCGGCAACTGTGCGACGCTGTTCTTCTGCGGAATGCCGAGCGCCGCGGCGGGGCCGGTCTGCGACACCGTGATGCCGACATTGACCTGCGCCTGTGCGGCGCAGGCGCACAGGACCGACGCGGTCGCGCCGGCGAGAAGCGCGCGAATCTCAAGGGGCATGGCCCTCTCCTCGATGTGACGTTTCCTCGGCGTGCGCCCGTTCTGTGCACGTGGTTCGACAGAGGGTCGAGATCCGCGAGCCGTGGGGCGTCTTCGCCTGATGGTGATCATATATAACTATTATGTTGCGTCAACAGCCGGCCCTGCGTAATTTTGCGGGACCGCTCGATCCGGCACCCCCTGCGTCGAAAGTCCGCGCCGGCCGGATCTCGAATATTCAGGTCCCGAGAAAATGGACGCTCCAGTGCGCGCGAGAACGACGAAGCCGGCCGCCCGAGACGCCGCCGAGACGCGATGCGCCGATCCCGCCGAGAGGACGTCCATCGACTTCGGTCCGCTCGACCAGCGGGTCGGCTACGTGCTTCGCCGCGCCCAGCTCGCCGTCTTCCAGGACTTCTTCTCGCGCTTCGAGGCGCTCGACATTCGCCCGGCTCAGTACTCGATCCTCACCGTGATCGAGCGTAATGCAGGTCTCAGCCAGACCCGCATCGCCGATGCGCTCGGCATCAAGAAGACCAATCTGGTCGCGATGATCGACGCGCTCGAGGTGCGTGGCCTGGTGCGCCGCGCCCCGACCGCCCACGACCGCCGCGCTCATGCGCTCTCGCTCACGGCGGAGGGGCGCGTGCTGATGCGCAAGCTGCACCGCATCTCGGCCGATCACGAGCAGCGCATCGTCGCGCGGCTCGGCGCCGACATCTATGCCGGACTGTTCGCGCCGTTGCGCGAGATCGCCGCCATGATGGGTGACCGCGACGAGTCCTGATCGCACTCCGCCCGATCGGACCACATCCGGTCGCGGGACTCCCGAGCGTCACGCCGCCGCGGATCGACGCGGGTCGTCGGTCTCCGCGATTCCGGCCAGCGCCCGCATGCGAGCCCGAACCGCGAGGCTGGTGTGCAACGTCTCGGCGAGCTGGGTCAGCACCAGCCGCGCGTCGGTCGCGTCGAAGCCGCGGGCCTCGAGCCCGTCGACGAACATTTGCTGCAGCGCGATGCGGCGCCGGTCGCAGGCGACCCGGCGCTCGGCTTGCGAAAGCCTCAGTTGAACGGGGGTGAGCTGTGCCATCCGGGCGATGTTAGCCCGGATGATCCCGACCCGTGAAGAGACTGCGGATCGGGCGGTGTCACGGCTGCGTCATCGTATCGCGGTGACACCGACCGATCCCATCGATGAGACAGGTTTGTGGAAGATCCGTGCACCCCACGGTCGTTCGATTGAGCAGTGCAGTGCGGAATGGCGCACAAAGCGGCCGGATCGAGCGGCGACCTGCCCATCATATCGGCAGACGGCGCGTTGACAGAAGCTGTCTGGTTTTTGATACAATTCGTCCCGGCCCGCCGAGACCCGGCGCGTCGTGACACCTCGCCCGAACGAACCAGGAGCAACGTTTGACGGCCGCCGTCGAGCTTCTCAAGACACGCCGGCTCTATCTGCTGCTGCGCGACCGCATCGTCACCGGCGCGGTGGCGCCGGGCGGGCGGCTGCCGAGCGAGCCGGCGCTGGCGCAGGAGCACGGCGTCTCGCGCGTCACGGTGCGGCGCGCCCTCGATCTGCTCGCCGACGAGGGGCTGGTGCGGCGGCGCGCCGGCTCCGGCACCTTCGTCGAGGACGTGCCGGCGTCGCGACCGATCGTCGCCGACTTCTCGAACCTGCTCTCCAACCTGATCGAGATGGGACGCACCACCGCAGTGAAGCTCCTGTCCTTCGCCTATGTGGTGCCGCCGGCCTCGATCGCCGAGCCGCTCGGCCTCGCGCGCGGCGAGCGGGTGCAGCGCTCGGTGCGGGTGAGGCTGATCGACGGCCAGCCGTTCTCCTATCTGACGACGCATGTGCCGGAGCGCATCGGCCTCACCTATTCGGAGCGCGACCTCGCGACCATTCCGCTGCTCGAGCTGATGGAGCGGTCCGGCGTGGTCGCCGAGCGCGCGACGCAATCGATCAGCGCCAGCCTGGTGGGTCCCGAGACCGCGGAGGCCCTCGATCTTTCGCCCGGAGACCCCGTGATCTCGCTGACCCGCGTCGTCCACGAGCCGTCCGGCCGCGGCATCGAGCATCTGCACGCGCTCTACCGGCCCGACCGTTACGCCTTCCAGATGGACCTCGTCCGCACCGGAGTCGCCGGCACCCGCCGGTGGACGCCGACCGTGGTGCGCAGCACCGGCCCGTCTGGCGATTCCAGCGCCCCCCGTCCGAAGCGGACCGCCAGCAAGAAAGGGATCCGTCCATGACATCGTCCGATCGCCGGCTCGTCGCCGCGCTCTCGCGCCGCGCCGTGCTGAAGGCCGGCGCCGCCGGCGCGGCTCTGGTCGCGGCCCCGACCGTGCTGCGGGCCCAGACCCCGGCCGTGAAGCTCGGCATCATCCAGCCGGTGACCGGCGCGCTCGCCGAGGCGGGCGAGCTCGGCCGCCTCGGTGCGGAATTCGCCATCGCCGACATCAACGCGGCCGGCGGCCTCAAGGCGCTGGGCGGCGCCAAGATCGAGATGGTGTTCGCCGACAACCGCTCGAACCCCGAGGCCGCGGCCCAGGAGGTCGAGCGCCTGCAGGGCGAGAAGGTGGCGGCGATCGTCGGCGGCTTCGGCAGCGGCCTGTGCATGACCGCGACCCAGGCGGCCGCCCGCTACGACCTTCCTTATCTGGTCGACGTCGGCGTCGCCGACGCGATCACCAAGCGCGGCCTCAAGAACACGTTCCGCATGGCGCCGAGCTTCGGCATGGCGACCGAGGTCGCGCTGAAGAACCTCGTCACCCTCAACGACACCGCCGGCAAGCCGGTGAAGACCGTGGTGATCGTCCACGAGGACGGGTTGTTCGGCTCGGGCCTCGCCAAACTGCTCGGCACCGAGCTGCCCAAGCTCGGCTTCGAGGTGCTGGAGACGATCTCGCACCCGACGCCGGCGCGCGACATGTCGAACATCGCGCTGCGCATCCGTTCGCTCAAGCCGGACCTCGTGATCCCGTCGAACTACTACGGCGAGTTCGTGCTGCTCGCCCGCACCATGCAGCAGCAGCGCATCCGGCCGAAGGCGATCTACGCGATCTTCGGCGGCGGCGCCTCCAGCCTGCGCTTCGTCAAGGAGTTCCCGCAGGCGGCCGACGGCGTCATCGACTGCAACCATTGGCACGACCCGAAGAACCCCAAGTCGGCCGACATCCGGGCCCGCACCGAGGCGGCCGGCAAGTCCTATGTCTACAACGTGCCGCTCAACTACTCGGCCGTGATGCTGATGGCCGAGGCGATCGAGGCGGCCGGCGGCGTCGCATCGGACAAGCTGATCGCGGCATTGTCGAGCCGGGATTTCGGCAGCGGCGTGATGCCCTATGGCCGCTCGAAATTCGTCGAGGGTCAGAACGTCAGCGCGCTGCCGCTCAACACCCAGATCCAGGACAACGACGTGAAGGTGATCTATCCGGACGCCTTCGCCCAGGTGAAGCCGGTCTTCCCGCTGAAGGCCTGATCCTGCGCGGCGGCCGCCCTGCCGCCGCTCACGTCCCGACGACGGCGGAGCTCCGCTCCGCCGTCCCATCCTCGCGCGACGCCGGACCGCTCATGTACTCGCCCCAGATCGTGCTCGAGGCCGTGCTGAACGGCCTGCTGACCGGCGGTGTCTACGCCCTCGTCGCGCTCGGCCTCACGCTGGTCTACGGCGTGCTGCACATCATCAACTTCGCGCACGGCGCGCTGCTCACCTGCGCCATGTTCATGGTGTGGGCGGCGTGGGCCTGGCTCGGCATCGATCCATATGCGGCCGTGCTGGTCGTCGGCCCGTTGATGTTCGGCCTCGGCTACGCCATGCAGCGCCTCGTCATCGGCCCGGCGAGCCGGCACGACGACGGCAACATCCTCCTGGTAACGCTCGGGCTGGCCATCGTGCTGGAGAACGCGCTGCTCGCCGGCTTCAAGTCGGACACCCGCACGGTGGCGAGCGACTACGCGCTCGAGGTCGTCTCCATCGGCCCGCTCCTGCTGTCGCAGCCGCGGCTCGTCGGCTTCGTCGTGACGATGCTGATGACGGCGCTGCTGTGGCTCGTGCTGAACCGCACCGACATCGGAAAAGCCATTCGGGCGGTGGCGCGCGAAAAAACCGGGGCGCGGCTGGTCGGCATCGACGTGGATCACGTCTATGCCATGACGTTCGGCATCGGCTGCCTCTGCCTCGCGGTCGCGGCGAGCCTCCTGATGCCCACCTTCTATGTCAATCCGCGCATCGGCGGCGCCTTCGTGCTGGTCGCCTTCACGATCGTCGTGCTCGGCGGCATGGGATCGGTGGTCGGCGCTCTGATCGGCGGACTCCTGATCGGGGCGGTCGAGAGCCTGTCGAGCCTCTATCTCGGCGACAGTCTCGGCCAGCTCGGCATCTTCCTCATCTTCATCGTGGTGCTGCTCGTGCGACCCACCGGCCTGTTCGGAGCGCGCGCATGACCGCGACCGATCTTGTCCGCCCGCTCCTCGTCGTCGCGGTGCTCGCCGTGGTGCCGTGGCTCGGCGTCTCAAATGCGACCCTCAACTTCCTCGTCTACATGCTGATCGTCGCGCTCGCCGCGCAGGGCTGGAACATCCTCGGTGGTTTCGGCGGCCAGTACTCGTTCGGCCACGCCGCCTTCTTCGGCACCGGCGCCTACGCGACCGCGATCCTGCAGGTGCAGCTCGGCGTCAACGCCTGGCTCGGCCTCCTCTGCGGCGTCGCTGCCGGTGTGGCGGTCGGGCTCTTCGTCGGGTTCCTGTCGTTCCGCTCGGGCCTGCGCGGTTCCTACTTCGCGCTGGTGACGCTCGCCTTCGCCGAGGTGTTCCGGGTCGTCGCCAATGCGGTCGGGTTCACGGGCGGCGCCGCCGGTCTGCTGATCAGGCTCGAGCCCGGCATCGCCACGTTGCAGTTCGCCGATCGCCGCATCACCTGCATGCTGGTGCTCGGCTTCGTCGGCCTCGGCCTGGTGATCTCGACCTGGCTGACGCGCTCGCGCTTCGGCGCGCATCTGATCGCGGTGCGCGAGAACGAGCAGGCCGCCGAGGCGCTCGGCGTCGATCCCATGCGGGTGAAGCTCGGCGCCATCGCGCTGTCGGCCGCCCTCACCGCGCTCGCCGGTTGCCTCTACGCCCAGTACTTCCTGTTCATCGACGCCACCGTCGCCTATGGACCGTGGATCTCGGTGGAGGCGCTGCTGGCCGCGCTGGTCGGCGGTGCCGGCACGGTGCTCGGGCCGCTGATCGGGGCGCTCGCCCTGCACGGGCTCGGCGAGGCGACCAAGGGCATCGCCGGCAGCGTGCCGGGAATCGATCTCGTCGTCTTCGGCGTGTTGCTGATCCTCGTCATCGCCTTCCTGCCCGGCGGGCTTATGGGCGGCCTGTCGCGGCTCGCGGGTCGCCTGCGCACCCTCGGGCGCGGACGCAAGCCTGCGGTGGAGGCCTGACATGCTGGTCGCCGAAGGCCTCACGAAAAAATTCTCCGGTCTGGTCGCCGTCGACGACGTGTCGCTGGACGTCGCGGAAGGCTCGCTCACCGGTCTGATCGGGCCGAACGGCGCCGGCAAGACCACGGTCTTCGCCATGCTGGCCGGCTTTCTCCATCCGACCGCCGGCCGTGTGCGGCTCGACGGCGCCGATCTGACCGACGAGCCGCCTTACAAGCGGGCGCGCCGCGGCATCGCCCGCACGTTCCAGATCACTCAGCCGTTCGCGGGCCTCTCGGTGCACGAGAACATCGCGGTCGGCGCCTATCTTCGTCACGCCCGTCGCGCCGACGCGATGGACCGTGCCGCCGCGATCGCCGAGCGGGTCGGGCTCTCTCACGAGCTCGACAAGCCGGCCGCGGCCCTGACCGTCGCCGGCCGCAAGCGGCTCGAGGTGGCGCGCGCGCTCGCGACCGCTCCGCGCCTCCTGCTGCTCGACGAGGTGCTGGCCGGCCTCAACCCGTCCGAGGTGCGCGACATGATCCCGGTGCTGCGCGCCATCCGCGACGACGGCGTCACCATCTTCATGATCGAGCACATCATGCAGGCGGTGATGAACCTCTGCGATACCGTGTACGTCATCGCGCAGGGCCGGCACGTCGCCCACGGCACGCCGCAGCATGTGTGCGCCGATCCTCAGGTGATCGAGGCCTATCTGGGCCACGGCGCCGCCGCGCGCATCGCCGCCGGAGGCGCCCATGCTCGAGGTTGAGGGACTGGAGGCCGGCTACGGCGGCACCACGGTGCTGCGCGGCATCGACCTGCGCGTCGACGCCGGCGAGATCGTCGCGGTGCTCGGCGCCAACGGGGTCGGCAAGACCACCCTCAACAACGTCCTGTCCGGCGTGCTGCCGGCCCGCGGCGGCACGATCCGCTTCGACGGCACCCGCATCGATCGCCTCCCCGACAAGACGATCGTCGCGGCGGGCCTGATCCACGTGCCGGAGGGTCGCAAGATCTTCCCGACCATGAGCGTGCGGGAGAATCTCGAGCTCGGCTGCTACCGCCGCGGCCGGGCGAACCGCGACGCCAATCTCGAGCGGGTGTTCACCACGTTTGCGCGCCTGCGCGAGCGCACCTCGCAGCTCGCAGGCACGCTGTCGGGCGGCGAGCAGCAGATGCTCGCCATCGGCCGCGGCCTGATGGGCGAGCCGCGCCTCCTGATTCTCGACGAGCCGTCGCTCGGCCTCTCGCCGCTGCTGGTCGAGGAGATGTTCGCGTTGATCCGCCGTCTCAACCAGGAGGGCCTCGCCATCATGCTGGTCGAGCAGAACGTCGTGCAGTCGCTGGAGATCGCGGCGCGCGCCTATGTGATCGAGAACGGCCTGGTCGCGCTGTCCGGCACGGCCCGGGACGTCGCCGACGATCCCGAGCTGCGCCGCGTGTATCTGGGATTGTGAGGATGAACGGAAGGGTGACGACATCGGCCGTGCTTCCGGGCCTGCTCCCTCCCCCCTTGTGGGGGAGGGCGGGGGAGGGGGGTAGAGGCTGGGTTCGGAGCTTGTGGCTCACCCCCCTCCCTGTCCCTCCCCCACAAGGGGGGAGGGAATGATGGGGCAGTCGTTTTCACACCATCTCGGTGCAGTGCTTGTATCGACTGCTGTACCTGACGTCTTCGGTGGCAAGGCCGTGACAACGAGCGGGAACAAGAAATGACCCTGAAACAGCGGCTCGACAGTGGCGGCACGATCGTCGCGCCCGGCGTCTACGACGCGCTCACCGCCTCGCTCGCGGCAGCCGCCGGCTTCGAGGCGCTCTACCTTTCAGGCGCCGCCATCGCCTACACCCGGCTCGGCCGGCCCGACATCGGGCTCGTCACCATGTCCGAGGTCGCCGACGTGATCACGCTGGTGCGCGACCGGGTGCCGACGCCGCTGATCGTCGATGCCGACAACGGCTACGGCAACGCGCTCAACGTGCAGCGGACCGTGAGGCTGTTCGAGCGCGCCGGCGCGACCGCGATCCAGCTCGAGGATCAGTCATTCCCCAAGCGCTGCGGTCACCTGCGCGACAAGACGCTGATCCCCGCCGCCGAGATGGCCGGCAAGGTGAAGGCCGCGGTCGATGCCCGCGCCGGCGACGAGACCCTGATCGTCGCCCGCACCGACGCGGTCGCCGTCGAGGGCTTCGAGCGCGCGGTCGAACGGGCGCGCCTCTATGCCGAGGCGGGCGCCGACGTGCTGTTTGTCGAGGCGCCGCGCTCGCGTGATCAGCTCGACCGCCTCGTCGCGGCGCTGGCCGGCACGCGGCCGCTGCTCGTCAACATGGTGGAGGGCGGCGACACGCCGCTGATGCCGGCCGCCGAGCTCGGCGCGCTCGGCTTCCGCATCGTCATCTTCCCGGGCGGCATCGTGCGGGCGCTCGCGCGCACCGCCCAGGCCTATTACGCCTCGCTCGCCGCGACCGGCACCAATGCGTCGTTCGCCGACCGGATGTTCGACTTTTCCGCGCTCAACGCGCTGATCGGCACGCCCGAGATGCTGGCGCTCGGTGCCGGCTACGACGACTTCGGCCGGGACCGGCCGCGCGACAACGAGGAGACCGCCGCGTGACCGCCATCGATCCCGTCACGCTCGCGGTGCTGGGCGGCCGGCTGGAGCAGATCGCCGACGAGATGGACGCGACGCTCTATCGCTCGGCCTTCAACCCGATCATCGCCGAGGCGCGCGACGCCTGCCACGGCCTCTATCACGCCGAGACCGGCGACACGCTGGTGCAGGGCACCAAGGGTCTGCCGATCTTCGTCGGCGCCATGGCGTTCGCCGTGAAGTCGGTGATCGATCTGGTGAAGACGCGCGGCGGCCTTTCGCCCGGCGACACCTTCCTGTTCAACGATCCGTACGACGGCGGCACGCATCTCAACGACTTCCGCCTAGTCCGCCCGGTGTTCCGGAACGGAACGCTGTTCTGCTGGCTCGCCTCGGTCGGCCACTGGCTCGACATCGGCGGCAACGTGCCGGGCGGCTACAACCCGAAGGCGACCGAGAGCTTCCAGGAGGGCGTGCGCTTCCCGCCCGTGAAGCTGATCGCGGCCGGCACCATGAATCAGGACATCCTCGACATCCTGGCCGCCAACACGCGGGTGCCGCTGTCGAACTGGGGCGACCTCAACGGCCAGCTCAACGCCCTCGATCTCGGCGAGCGTCGCTTCCATGCGCTGCTCGACGAGTACGGCGACGCGACCGTCTCGGCCGCCTTCGACGCCTTCTCGGACCGCGCCGAGGCGCTGATGCGCGCCGCGCTGCGCTCGCTGCCGGACGGCACCTATACGTTCGAGGACTATCTCGACAACGACGGGATCATCGACGAGAAGCTCACCATCGCGCTGGATCTGACGATCCGCGACGGCAGCATGGTGCTCGACTTCTCGCGCTCCTCGCCGCCGCCGCAGGGGCCGATCAACATCTCGCGCGCCACCGCGGTCGCGGCCTGCTACGTCGCGCTCAAGCACGTGTTCGTCGAGGTGCCGGCCAATGCCGGCTGCCTGCGGCCGATCGCGTTCGTGATTCCCGACACGACGCTGCTCGGCGCCAAGGCCCCGAAGCCGGTCGCCGGCTACACCGAGACGATCCTTCGGCTGATCGGCGTGGTGTTCGGCGCGCTCGCCAAGGCGGATCCGGCGCGCGCCACGGCCGGCCCGTTCGGCACCATCAACGCGCTCTCCATCGCGGGCCATCGCCAGGATGGGAGCCGCTGGGTGATGTTCTCGTTCTTCGGCGGCGGGCTCGGCGGCAATCCGCAGAGCGACGGCCTCAACCACGCCAACAACCCGATCTCCACGGCCACGATCCCGCCGCTGGAGATTCTGGAAGCCGCCTATCCGATCAAGTTCACGCAGTGGGCCTTGCGGCCCGACAGCGCCGGCGCGGGCGAGCATCGCGGCGGCGTCGGCGCCGTCTACGAGATCGAGATGCTGTCCGACGCCGAGGTGTCGCTGCTCGGCGAGCGCGGCAAGGTCGCGCCGTTCGGGGTCGCCGGCGGCGACCCGGCGGCGCTGAACCTGTTCCACTGGCAGACCGACGACGGCGAGCGGTCGCCCCCGATGGTGTCCAAGGTCACCGACGTGAGAATCAAGGCGGGCCGGCGCGTGCGCCTGGAGACGCCCGGGGGCGGCGGGTGGGGCGACCCGGTCGCCCGCGATCCGGAGCGGGTCGCGCGCGACGTGCGGCTCGGGCTGGTCAGCCCGGAGGCGGCGCTGAGCCGCTACGGCGTGCATGTCGACGCGACCGGCCGGCCCATCTCCGATGGTGCGACGGCCGGCGAGACGCGGGTCGGCGAGAAGCGTGAAGGAGAAGCAGCGTGAGCACGGCACCGGGCCGCACCGTCGGCGTCGACGTCGGCGGCACCTTCACGGACTTGTTCTTCTACGACGAGGCGGAGCGCAGCTTCCGCACGGCGAAGGTGCCGTCGAACCGCGGCGACGAAGCGGTCGGCTTCATGGGCGGTCTCGCGGCCTTCGGGCCGGTGTCGGAGCTTTCGTCGATCGTGCACGGCACCACGGTCGGCACCAACGCGCTTCTGGAGCGCAAGGGTGCCCGCATCGGCCTGATCACGTCGCGCGGATTCCGCGACGTGCTGGAGATGCGCCGGCGCGACCGTCGCCACACCTGGGGCCTGTGGGGCGACTTCACGCCGGTGGTCGATCGTGATCTGAGGATCGAGGTCGCCGAGCGCACCCATGCCGACGGCAGCGTGGTGACGCCGATCGATCCGGACGAGGTCGCGGCGGCCGCGCGGGTGCTCGCCGCCAAGGGCGCCCAGGCGCTCGCCATCGTGTTCATCAACGCCTACGCCAACCCGGCGAACGAGCAGGCGGCGCTCGCCGCGGCCGCCGCGGCGTGGCCGAACACCGACCTCGCCTGCTCGAGCCAGATCCTGCCCGAGATTCGCGAGTTCGAGCGCACCTCGACGACCGCGCTCAACGCCTATCTGCAGCCTGTGGTCGGCAGCTATCTGGAGAAGCTCGACCGCGCCCTGCAGGCCGGCGGCTTCGCCGGGCGCTTCCACATCGTCCAGTCGAACGGCGGCATCATGTCGACCACGACGGCGCGGCGACTGCCGGTGCGCACCGCGCTGTCGGGCCCCGCGGCCGGCGTCATCGCGGCCGCGGCGATCGCCCGCGCCGCCGGCTTTCCGGACGTGATCACGGGCGACCTCGGCGGCACCTCGTTCGACGTGTCGCTGGTCGTCGGCGGCGAGACGGCGCTCGCCCCGCAGACGACGATCGACTTCGGCCTCGTCGTGCGCACGCCGATGATCGAGATCACGACCATCGGCGCCGGCGGCGGCTCGATCGCCCATGTCGATGCCGGCGCGCTCCTGCAGGTCGGCCCGCACAGCGCCGGCTCGCGGCCCGGCCCGGTCTGCTACGGCCAGGGCGGCGACCGCCCGACGCTGACCGACGCCAATCTCGTGCTCGGCCGTATCAACGCGGCACGCCCGATCGGCGGCAAGCTCGCCTCGCTCGACGTGGAGGCCGCGAAGGCGGCGATCCTGCGCGACGTCGGCGCGCCGCTCGGTCTCGACGCGCATGCCGCCGCCGAGGCCATCGTGCGGGTCGCCAACGGCAAGATGGCGGGCGCCATCCGGCTGGTGTCGATCGAGCGCGGCCACGATCCGGGCAAGTTCGTCGCCGTGCCGTTCGGCGGCGGCGGCGCCTTGCATGTCGGCGCACTGATCAAGTACGTGGGGCTCAAGGGTGCGCTGGTGCCGCGTTATCCGGGCGTCACCTCGGCGCTCGGCTGCGTGATCGCCGACATCCGCCACGACCAGGTGCAGACCGTGAATCTCACGCTCGCCGGGCTCGACGCCGCGGCGCTCGATCGCCGCATGGTGAGCGAGGCGGCGGCGGCGCGCGCCGTGGTCGAGGACGCCGGCCTCGCGATGGAGCGCATCGATCTCGTCTTCGAGCTCGACATGCACTATGTCGGCCAGACCCATACGATCGCCGTGCCGCTGCCGGTGACCATCACGGCCGGAAGCACCGGCGACACCACCGGCGACACCACCGGCGTCTCGGCCGAGCTGATCAGGACCGCGTTCGATCGCGCCTATCAGGCGTCGTTCAGCCGCCTCCTGCCCGATGTGCCGGTGAAGATCGTCAATCTGCGCACCGCGGCGATCGGCCGGCGGCCGTGCTTCGATCTCGCCGCGCTCGCGCCCGGTCCCGAGGCGTCGATGGAGCGCGCTCGCCAGGGCAGCCGGCCGGTGTGGTTCGACGGCGGCTGGCACGACACCGCGATCTATGCGCGGCTCGACCTGCCGGTCGGCGCCGTGGTGCCGGGTCCGGCCGTGCTGGAACAGCCGGACGCGACCACGGTGATCGATCCCGATCTCGTCGCTCGCGTCGATGCGCTCGGCAACGTGATCGTCGAACGCAAGGAGGCGCCGCAGGCGAGCCAGGGGGCTGTGTCGTGAGCATCGCCGCCGTCCCCACCGACAAGACCGCGCTGCTGATCGTCGATCTGCAGAACGACTTCCTGCACCCCGACGGCGCCTATGGCCGCCCCGGCCAGAGCGTGCCGGAGATCGCCGCGCTGCCGGGGCGCATCAAGCCGCTCGCCGCCGCGCTGCGCGCCGCCGGAGGGCTCGTCGTCTCCACCCAGTTCACGCTGGTGCCGGGTCGCGGCGGCGAGCCGATGATCTCGCCGCACCTGAAGGCGCTCCGCCCGTTCCTGAAGAAGGGCGACTTCCTGCCCGGCGCCTGGGGCCACCAGCTCGTCGACGCGCTGCAGCCGGCGGACCTTTCGGTGGAGAAGATCGCCTACTCGGCCTTCTACATGACGCGGCTCGAATGGGTGCTGCGCAAGACAGGCATCGAGCGGCTGATCGTTTGCGGCATCGTCACCAATGGCGGCGTCGCCTCGACGGTGCGCGACGCCCATGTGCGCGAGTTCGAGATCACGGTGCTGGAGGACGGCTGCGCCGCCTTCTCGCCCACCGTTCATCGCACCGCGATCGAGGCGCTTCGCCCCGTCGCCCACATCGCGAGAGTCGCCGAGGTCCTGTCCGAGATCCGCGCCGAGGCCGGTGCATGACGGTCGCGCCGGCGGCAGGCAAGCGTTTCGAGGTGTCGATGCCCGTGGTGGTGATCGGCGCCGGCGCGGCCGGGCTCGTCGCCGCGCTCGCGGTGCGCGCGGCGGGCGTCGACGTGCTGGTGCTGGAGCGCGATCCCGTCCCGCGCGGATCGACCGCGATGTCGGCCGGCCTGATCCCGGCGCCGGCGACACGCTGGCAGGCCGCGGCCGGCATCATCGACACGGCCGAGCTGTTCGCCGCCGACATCCTCGCGAAGGCGCATCGCGAGCCCGACGCGGCCGTGGTGATGCATCTCGCCGAGACGATCGGCCCGACGCTCGAATGGCTCGCCGACGCGCACGGCCTGCCGTTCGACGTGATCACGGAGTTTCTCTATCCGGGCCACTCGACCTACCGAATGCACGGACTGCCGACGCGATCCGGCGTCGAGCTGGTCCAGCGGCTGAGCGCGGCCGCCGAGCAGGCCGGCGTTATGATCATGACGGACGCGCGTGTCGACACGCTCTACGCCGATCCGGACGGGCGCGTGTGCGGGATCGGCTTCGCCCGCCCGAACGACAGCCGCGACGAGGTCGGCTGCGGCGCGCTGGTCCTCGCCTGCAGCGGCTACGGCGGCAACCCGGCGCTGGTGTCGCGCCACGTTCCCGAGCTCGCCGATGCGCTGTTCTTTGGCCATGAAGGCAACCAGGGTGATGCGCTCGTCTGGGGCGAGGCGCTCGGCGCCGCGACCCGGCACCTCTCCGGCCATCAGGGACACGGCGCCATCGCGCATCCGCACGGCATCCAGATCACCTGGGCGACCATCACCCAGGGCGGCGTGCAGGTGAACCGCGACGGCCGCCGCTTCGCCGACGAGACGCTCGGATACTCCGAGCAGGCCGCCGCCGTGGTGGCGCAGCCGGACGGCATCGCCTTCACGATCTTCGACGAGCGCATCGCCGCGGTGGCGCGCGGCTTCGAGGACTTTCGCCAGGCCGAGGCGGCCGGGGCCGTGGTGACGGCGGCGTCGATCCCGGAGCTCGCCGAGCGGCTCGGCCTGCCGGTCGCGACGCTGACGGCGACGCTGTGCGCCGTCGAGGCGGCGCAATGCGCGAAGGCGACCGACGCGTTCGGCCGCGACTTCTCGCGCACCCCGCCGCTGGTGCCACCGTACCGGGCCGTGAAGGTGACGGGCGCACTCCTGCATACGCAGGGTGGGCTCGTCGTTGGCACCGATGCACGGGTGCTCCGCGACGACGGCACCGCGCTGCCGAACCTGTTCGCCGTCGGCGGCGCCGCTTGCGGTGTTTCGGGATCGCAGGCGAGTGGCTATCTCTCGGGCAATGGGCTGTTGTCGGCGGTCGGCCTCGGCCGCACCGCCGGGCTGGTCGCGGCCTGCGCCGTCAAGGCGAAGCCCGTGCCTCACGGAGACGATGCCCATGCCGGCTGACGCCATCACGGGCGCGATCGCGCGCGGCGCGCCGAAAAGCCTGCTCGACAAGCTGTGGGACGCCCACGCGGTCGTCACGCGCGCGGACGGCCAGACGCTGCTGTTCGTCGACCGCCATGTCCTGCACGAGGGCTCGCACCACGCCTTCGCGCAGCTCGCCGCCCGCGGCGCGACGGTGGCGCGGCCCGATCTCACCTTCGCGGTCGCCGATCATTACGTGCCGACGCGCGGTCGCCCGCGGATCGCCGACGAAAGCGTCAAGGGGATGGTCGATCGCCTGGTCGGCAACACGACCAAGCACGGGATAAAGCTGTTCGGCCTCGGCGATCCGCGCCAGGGCATCGTCCATGTGGTCGGGCCGGAGCAGGGGCTCACGTTGCCCGGCCTCGTGATGGTCTGCGGCGACAGCCACACCTCGACGCACGGCGCCTTCGGCACCCTGGCGTTCGGCATCGGCGCCTCCGAGGTGGCGCATGTGCTGATCACCCAGACGCTCTGGCAGCGCAAGCCGAAGCGCATGCGCATCGTGATCGACGGCGCGCTCACGCCGGGCGTCGGCGCCAAGGACATGGCGCTCACCTGGATCGCGCGGCTCGGCGCCGACGGGGCGCAGGGTCACGCGATCGAGTATGCGGGCTCGGCCGTCCGAGGCCTCTCGATGGAGGGGCGGTTGACGCTGTGCAACCTCTCGATCGAGGGCGGCGGCCGCTGCGGCATGGTGGCGCCGGACGCCACCACGATCGAGTTTCTGCGCGGACGGCCGTTCGCGCCGGAGGAGGGGGAGGCGTTCGAGCGCGCCACCGCCGACTGGCTGGCACTGGCGAGCGATCCCGACGCGGTGTTCGACAGGGAGGTCACGTTCCGCGGCGACGCGATCGTGCCGACCGTCACCTGGGGCACCAGCCCGCAGGACGCATTGCCGATCGACGCGACGGTCCCGGACCCGGACCGCATCGTCGATCCGGCGCGCGCCGCCCATGTCCGCGATGCGCTCGCCTACATGGATCTGGTGCCCGGCCGGCCGCTCGCCGCGGTCGCGGTCGACCGGGTGTTCATCGGCTCCTGCACCAACGCGCGCATCGAGGATCTGCGCGCCGCCGCCGCCGTGCTGGCCGGCCGCACCGCGCGGGTGCCGGGGCTCGTCTCGCCGGGTTCGTCGCTCGTCAAGCAGCAGGCCGAGCAGGAGGGGCTCGACCGCATCTTCGTCGCGGCCGGGCTCGAATGGGCCGATTCGGGCTGCTCGATGTGCGTCGGCATGAACGGCGATCTGGTGCCCTCGGGCGAGCGCTGTGCCTCCACGACCAACCGCAATTTTAAGAACCGCCAGGGGCTCGGCGCCCGCACGCATCTGATGTCGCCCGCCATGGTGGCGGCCGCCGCCGTCACCGGGCATCTCGCCGACGTCCGTCCGCTGCTCGTCGGGAGATTGTGATGCAGCCGTTCCGCCGCCTCGACGACGCGATCGCCTGTCCGCTGCCGCTGGCCAATGTCGACACCGACCAGCTCATCCCGGCGCGCTTCATGAAGCAGCCGCGCGCCGCCGGCTATGGCGGCTTCCTGCTGCACGACCTTCGCTTCGATGCGGACGGTACGTCCCGCGGGCTCACGCTCGACGACCCCGCCTTCGCGGGCGCCGCCGTGCTGGTCGCGCGGCGCAACTTCGGCAGCGGGTCTTCGCGGGAGGCCGCCGTCTATGCGCTGGTGGACTTCGGCTTCCGCTGCGTGATCGCCCCGAGCTTCGGTGACATCTTCGCCTCCAACGCGGTCAACAACGGCCTCCTGCCGGCGCGCGTCGACGACGACGCGGCGGAGCGCCTGCTCGATCACGCCGCGGCCGGCCGACGCCTCGACGTCGACCTCGCGGCACGCATCATCCGGGTCGGCGGCGAGACGATCCCGTTCGCCGTCGACGAGGTGTGGCGGACCAAGTTGCTGAACGGCTGGGACGACATCGACCTGACGCTGAGCCACACCGCGGCGATCCGCGCTTTCGCGGCGGAGCGGGCGGCGGTGCATCCGTGGAGCCTGCCGCGCGATCAGGGATGACGCGCGGCCGGAACGTCAGGCGGGAAGGTCGTCAGCAGTGGCGGGGGCAGTCCTGGTCGATCCGGGCCTGCGCCATCAGGATCACGCTTCGCTCGTCCTGCTGGGGGGTGGTGATGGTCTCGACGACCCCGTAGGTGCCGGGCGCGTAGATCTCGGCCTTCCAGGTCTCGTCGCGTTTGGTGATGATGCGGTAACCGCGGTAGTTGCAATCGGTCATCTCGTCCTCCCGAGATGCGGCGCAGTCTGCATGGACATCCTGGCCGGACGGTGGAGATCTCGTGCCGAACGCGGAAAAAAGCATCAGAATGATTACTGATGAGGCAACTTTTCTCGATGGGGTAGAACCGGACGTGATGGGCACGCGCCGCGTGGGGCCGTGATCTCGGTGCTGCGGTGCAGCACAGCCGCGCGCCCGACAATCACGCACCGCGGTGGACCGCGCCGCTGCGGCACGCCATTCTGCCCCCCGTTTTGCGAGACGGGGGACGGCAGGAATGCTCCAGGTGACCATGGCGGGCGGCTTCTATGACCGCACGCGATCCCTGATCGACGGGTCGGTGCGGCCGGAGGGGCTGTCGCTGACCTATGTCGAGCTGCCGATCGAGGAGGTGTTCTGGCGGCTCCTGCGCTACGGCGAGTTCGACGTCGCCGAGTGCTCGCTCGCCTATCACATGATCGCCCGGGCGCGCGGGATCGGCCACGATTACGTGGCGATCCCGCTGTTCCCGTCGCGCTGCTTCCGCCACGGCTTCGTCTTCGTCAACCGCAACAGCGGCATCCGCAAGCCCGAGGACCTCGCCGGCAAGATCATGGGCGTGCCCGAATACGCCATGACGGCGGCGCTGTGGCTGCGTGGCCTGTTCGAGCACGACTACGGCGTGCCGCCCGGCGCGATGCGCTGGCGGGTCGGCGGCATCGAGGAGCCGAACCGCGCCGATCGGATGGAGATCACGGTCGACGCCGACGTGGAGATTCTGCCGATCCCGCCCGGCAAGAGCCTGGTCGGCATGCTGGCCGCCGGCGAGATCGACGCCATGATGGGCCCGCGCGTCCCCTCGGTCTTCCGCCAGGGCCATCCCGACATCGTGCGGCTGTTCCCGAACTATCCGGCGGACGAGCGCGCCTGGTACGAGCGCACCAGGGTCGTGCCGATCATGCACACGGTCGTGATCCGGCGCGCCCTCTACGAGCGCGAGCCTTGGATCGCCATGAGCCTGTTCAAGGCGTTCCGCGAGAGCTCGCGGCGCGCGCTGGCGCATATGCGCGACGTCAACGCGCTGCCTTACAGCCTGCCCTGGTACCTGCCCGCGCTGGAGGAGACCATCGCGGTCTTCGGCGAGGATTTTTGGCCCGAGGGGCTCGACGCCAACTGGCCGTCGGTGGCGATGCTGATGCAGTACGCCAAGGAGCAGGGGCTGATCGATCGCCTGTTCACGCCGGAGGAGCTGTTCGCGCCGAGCACCCTCACAGAGTTCAAGATCTGATCCTCCGACAGGCCGGGCCGATGCCGCCGCGCAGGACCGACGCCCTCTACATCGCGCCCCCGGCGCAGCGCGCCGTGCGGCTCCTGCGTGCCGTCGTCGAGGGCGACACCGTGACCAACACCAGCGTCACGGCCAAGGCGCTCGGCATCAACCGCACGACGCTGATCCGGCTCCTGTGCACACTGGAGGCCGAGCGATTCATCGAGCGGCGTCCGGGTGGCGATGGCTTTCAGGTCGGCGTCGGCTTCATCGGGCTCGCGGCGCGCGCGCTCGCGGGTCAGGATCTGGTGCAGGTCGCGACCCCCGTGCTCGCGCGCCTGTCGGAGGCGTTCGGCCTCTCCGCCCATCTCGGCGTGCTGGACGGCCACGACGTGCTCTATCTGCTGCGCCGCGCCCCCGACCTGCCGGTGGTCAGCAACATCCGGGTCGGCAGCCGGCTGCCTGCGCATGCGACCACCATGGGGCGGATCATCCTGGCGCATCTGCCGGCCGCGGCCGTGACGGCGCTCTACGGCCGCGGCGCCCTGAAGGCGTTCACCGACAAGACCGCGACGACGCTGGCGAAGCTCGAGGCGCAGATCGCCGCCGATCGGGCCGCCGGCCTCGCCTGGAGCCGCGAGAACTTCGAGCCCGGCATCGACTCGGTCGCCGCCGCCGTGCTCGGTCCTGCGGGCGCCGTCGTCGCCGCCATCAACGTCACCGGACCGAGCGGCCAGTTTCCCGCGGCCGGCGCCGCCAAGACGCGTCTCGGTGTCGCGGTGCACGAGGCGGCAGCCGAGATTTCCACGCGGCTCGGCCATGTCTTCCCCGGCGCAGCCGACCCCGGGCGGTCCGGCACCGATCTTGCCAAGTCGGCAGCGGCATCCGAGGATCGGGCGCCGCGACGCGCCCGGCCCGCCGCGAAGCCGTCGTCCGGGACCAAGACACGGACCAAGACACGGACCAAGAAAAGCCCCCGCGTGTGACATCCGAACAGGAGACCACATGAGAGCCGCCGAACTGCGCGCCGCCATGACGGCGCCGCTCACCGTCGGACATGCCTGCGACCTGCGTGGCCTCGTCGTCGACGAGCCGCTCGATCTCGGCGGCGCCCGGATCGGCAATGTCGATCTCACCGGCACGCGCTTCGAGGCGCCCGTGATCGCGCGCGGCGCCGTGTTCGGCGGGCTCGCCTGGTTCCGCGACTGCCGGTTCGCCATGAAGGTCGATTTCGCCGGCGCGGTGTTCGGCAACGACGCGCGGTTCGACGGCGCCACCTTCCTGGGCGACGCGACCTTCTCGGGCTGCGAGTTCCACGGCGTCGGCGACTTCGATCTCGCCGATTTTCACGGCGCCGCCTTCCTCGACCGCCTGCAGGTGCTCGGCAATCTGTCGCTGGAGCGCACCCGCTTTCGTGGGCCGGCCTCGTTCGAGGACAACGAGTGCTTCGGCGGCCTGTGGTGTCACGACGCCCAGTTCGACGGCCGCTGCAACACGGCCGGCATGGAGGTGCACGGCCGCACCTGGCTCACCGGCGTCAAGCTGCCGCGCCTCCTCTCCGGCCAGCCCGCGCTCTCGGGCATCCGCAGCTTCGGCTATCGCTGGAGCTGACCGGGACACGGTCGCAGGCGCGTGTCGCGTAGGGTGGGTAAAGCGAAGCGTGCCCACGCTGTCCGGTCCGGTTTGTCACGACTGCGTGGGCACGACGCGCCTGCGGCGCGCCTTTGCCCACCCTACGACCTCCCACGAAGTGATCACGTCGCAACCGCCCGCACCGCCGGGCGTGGTCGGGCCGCGGCTGCTCGCGGCCGTCCTTTGCACCGCACAACAAACTCGCACTGCGGCATACGTAGTGATGCGGAATTGAGCTTGACGGCGCCGCAGGTCCGACCCTAGCCTATTCATCATTGAACGATCTGTTCAATTATGAACAGACGAACGAGCGGCAGCGAACAGGCGACCCCCGATGCCCAGACCGCATTCCGACCTCGCGCATCAATCCCGTGGCCGCGACCTCGGCGCCGACGAGGCGGCGCTCGCCGTCGCGCTCGAGCGCATCTTCGCGGCCGGCACGCACGACTTCGCCGCCGTCGCGCAGCAGCTCTCCGCGCAGGGGATCGTCGCGCCGGCGAGCCGCTCGACGGCCTGGACCGTCGATCTGCTCGAGGCCGAGCTGACCGCCATCAACGCATCTCTCGACGAGGCTTACGCGGCTCATGGTTTTGGCGCTTGACTTCATCGGCGTGACCAAGCGCTTCCCGATCGCCGGCAAGCGCGACGAGTTCACGGCCGTCGAGAAGCTGACCTTCCATGTCGGCGCCGGCGAGATCGTCGCCGTCGTCGGGCCGTCCGGCTGCGGCAAGAGCACGATCCTCAACATGGTCGCCGGCCTCGACGGGCCGAGCGAGGGCGAGGTGCGGATCGGCGGCGAGCGCGTCATCGGGCCGACCCGGCACGTCGGCTTCATGCTGCAAAAGGACCTGCTGCTGCCCTGGCGGACGATCGTCGGCAATGTCGAGTTCGGCCTGGAGTCGCGCGGCATCGCGCGGACCGAGCGGCGCGAGCGGGCGATGCGCGAGCTGGAGCGCTGCCGCCTCGTCGACTTCGCGCATCACTATCCGCATCAGCTCTCCGGCGGCATGCGCCAGCGCGCCGCGCTCGCCCGGACGCTGGCGGTCGAGCCCGACGTGGTGCTGCTCGACGAGCCGTTCTCGGCGCTCGACGCGCAGACCAAGATGATCCTGCAGGAGAGCTTCGCCCGCACCATCGTGGCGACAGGTGTCACCACGGTGCTGATCACCCACGATCTCGCCGAAGCCGTGCTGATGTCGGACCGCGTCGTCGTGATGAGCGAGCGGCCCGGGCGGCTCGTCGAGGAGCTTCCGATCGACCTGCCGCAGCGCGGCGACCCGATGGGCCGCGGCCGCATGCCGCGCGCCCACGAGTACATCGATCATCTGTTCAACACCCTGCATCTCGCCGAGCGCGCCGCCTGAGCGTTTCCGCGTACACTGCGTCCCGGACCGAAGACCGCGACCGAAGACCCCCGCCGGGCCATCAAGGAGACCCCCGATGCCCTCCCTGCCGATCCGACTGGCCGCCGGCGCGGCCCTGCTGCTCGCCGCGACGACGGCGCAGGCCGCCGAGAAGATGACCTATCTGTTCCCGGCGCCCGGCGTGCTGCCGGCTTTCGCGCCGTTCCAGCTCGCGCAGGCGCGCGGCTACTACGCGGCCGAGGGGCTCGAGGTGACGTTCCAGGTCGGCAAGGGCGGCGCCGACGTCGCCAAGCAGGTCGCGGTCGGCAATGCCGAGCTCGGCGGCGGCATCGGCGATACGCCCGTGATCGTCCGCGCCAACGGCCTGCCCGTGAAGGCGGTCGCGGTGCTCGGCGGCCAGGCGCTCACCCAGATCATCGTGCGCAAAGACGCCGGCGTGAAGTCGCTCGCCGAGTTGAAGGGCAAGAAGATCGGCGTGCTCTCGTTCCAGGACACGACCTACTACAACGCGCTCGCCGCCCTCGCCAGCGCCGGCCTGAAGAAGGAGGACGTCTCGATCGAGGCGGTCGGCCCCGCCGGCATGGTGAAGCTGATGATCTCCGGCGACCTCGCCGCCATCTCGGGCGTGCCGGAATGGACCGCGGCGATCGAGGAGGCCGGCATCGGCGTCGACATCTATCCGATCACCAAGATCTTCCCCGCCATGGCGCAGGCGCTGCTCGCCTCCGACGAGACCATCGCCAAGAAGCCGAAGGTGGTGGAGGGCTTCGTCCGCGCGACCCTGAAGGCCGTGCGCGAGATCCAGGCGGATCCGAAGAAGGCGGCCGCCGAGTACGTCAAGGCAGTGCCGCAGCACGCCGGCCGCGAGGCCCAGATCCTCGATATCATGCAGCGCTACAACACGCTCGTGTACCGCACCGACGATCCGGCGGAGCTCGGCAAGCTCGATCCGAAGCGCATCGCCGCCGTGCAGAAGTTCTACGTCGACAACGGCATCGTGCAGACGGCCGTGCCGGTCGCCGAGCTCTACACCAACCAGTTCGTCAAGTGAGCGGGAGCGATCCGATGAGCGTGAACGTTCTCGACGCCGACGCGGCATCGGGTCGCACGAGACGCCGACTCGCGGCCGCGAACGCGTCGCTCGCCCAGATGGCACCCGACATCGCCCTGACGCTGACGATCGCCGTGGTGGTGCTCGCCGCCTGGCAGTACGCGCCGCCGCTGCTCGGCGTGCCGCGCTACATCATCCCGACGCTCGGCGACTGCCTCGCCGAGTTCGGCCGCATGGTCGCGCAGGAGAACCTCGCCCGCCACTTCTTCACAACGCTGTGGGTGTCGGTGGTCGGCTTCGCGCTGGGCAGCGCCTTCGGCGCGGCCTTCGGCTACGCGCTCGGCCTCTCGGCCATGTGGGAGCGGGCGATCTCGCCCTATCTGCTCACGCTGCAGATCGCCCCCAAGGTCGCCTTCGCGCCGTTGTTCATCATGTGGTTCGGCTACACGGCGTGGCCGAAGCTCTTGGTGACGCTGCTGATCGTGTTCTTCCCGATCCTCGTCAACGTGCTCCAGTCGATGAAGACGGTCGATCGCGACCTCGTCAATCTCGCCCGCGCCTACAACATGAGCCGCGCGGCGATCTTCTGGAAGATCGAGTTTCCGTCGTCCATGCCGGCCCTGATGGCGGGGCTTCGCATCGGCGCGACGCTCGCCGTCATCGGCGTCACGGTCGGCGAATTCGTCGGCGGCAATGTCGGGCTCGGCTTCCTGATCACCTACGGCGAAGGCCAGGCCAACACCGCGATGGTGTTCAACGCCATCATCCTGCTGACCGTGATCGGCATCGCGCTCTACATGGCGGTCGCCGCGATCGAGAAGCGCGTCCTCCACTACATCCCCCGTGCCAGCCACTGACGTGGCGGAGCAGAGCCGAAGGAGAGGTCCATGAACCAGCCCGTGAAGATGGCCGAGATCATGCCCGAGGACGTGCAGATCCCCGAGGGCAAGACCTTCGAGCAGTGGCTCGAGTCGCGCATCGCTCGTTACGACACCCGCAAGCTCGACTGGAACGCGCTGAAGTTCCAGGCCGACTACGATCCGAAGTATCGCCGCGCCCAGATGCGCTACATCGGCACCGGCGCGACCGGCGTGGCGCACGACGACAATGTCGTCCCGGCCGAGCATTTCACCTTCTCGACCATGGTGCTGCCGGCCGGCTGCGAGGGCCCGCTGCATCTCCACACCGACGCCGAGGAGGTGTTCTTCGTGCTGCGCGGCCGCAAGCTGCGCTTCATGGTGGAGCACCAGGGCCAGCGCTTCGAGGCCTTGCTCGGCGAGCGCGACCTCATCTCGGTGCCGCCCGGCATGTATCGCGGCCTCGTCAACGAGGGCATCGAGGAGGCGTTGATGCTGGTGATCATCGGCTCGACCAAGCCGGAGACGCCGACCTATCCGGAGGATCACCCGCTGTCCAAGGTCAAGCGGCCGAAGAATTGATCTCCCGCAGAACCGACCCAGGCGCCGTCCCGGAGCAACACATGTCCACGGATCTCAAGGACCGCATCGAACGCCGCATCAACCAGGGCCTGCTCGGCCAGTGGTACGCAGCCGCGAAGTCCGTGCAGGTGAAGCCCGGGCGGCCGCACGGCGTCACCATCCTGGGCCGCAACCTCGTGCTGTGGCGGGACGCCGCCGGGCAGGTGCAGTGCCTGGAGGACTTCTGCCCGCATCGCGGTGCCAAGCTGTCGCGTGGCGAGGTGCACGAGGGCAACATCGCCTGTCGTTATCACGGCGTCATCCTCGACGGCACCGGCACCATCGTGCAGGTGCCGGCGATGCCGGAATGCGCGCTCGAAGGCCGCCGCGCCATCGAGTCGTTCACCGTGCACGAAATGCGCGACTGCGTGTTCGTCTACATGCCCAGCGCGGAGCGCCCGACCGCGCCGCCGTTCCAGGCGCCCGCGGAGTTCCTCGACGAGGCGTGGGAGGGCTTCCTGTGCATGTCGCGCTGGGGCTGCAACTACCGCTACGCGCTCGACAACCTCGCCGACCCGATGCACGGCTGCTACCTGCACGCGCAGAGCTTCACGCTCGCCTACGGCGCCAAGCAGGATCTGATGAAGCTCGACCGCACCGACGACGGCTTCATCGTCTCGCGCGTGCAGCAGCAGGGCGAGAACTTCGACTGGACCCACATGGTGGTCACCGAGGCGCAGACCTATTGCCGCCTCGACATCCCGTATCCGAAGGCGGCCGGTCCCGGCAGCGTGTTCCGCATCATCGGCTTCACCACGCCGATCGACGAGACGCACTGCTACGTCTTCTTCTGGCGCATGCGCAAGATCGACGGCCTCGCGCGGCAGGCGTGGCGCTTCCTCTATCGCGCCATGCTGGAGGAGCGGCATTGGCACGTGCTCGAGCAGGACCGCGAGATGCTGGAGGACATGCCGGACGACGCCCGCATGCGCGAGATGCTCTATCAGCACGACATCGGCGTCTCGCGCATGCGTCAGATGCTCACCCGCGCCGCCAAGGCGCAGATCGCCGCCGAGGACGCCGCGGCGGCGCGCACGGCGGTCTGAGTGGACGTGACGCGCGGAGGCGGGCAGGGCGCATGCTGAACGGACGCACCATCGTCGTCACCGGAGCGGCCCGCGGGGTCGGGCGCGCCATCGCGGAGGCGTGCGGCCGCCGCGGCGCGCGCCTGGTCCTGGCCGACATCCTGGTCGAGGCCGGCGAGGCGACGACGGCCGAGCTGGTGCGTCAGAACATCGATGCGCGCTTCGTGCCGGTCGATCTCGGCGAACCGGAGTCGGTCACGCGCTTCGCCGACGCCATCGCGGCGCAGGACGAGACGATCGACGGCCTCGTCAACAACGCGGCGATCGCCACCAATGTCGGCGGCAAGCTCTTCGACGAGATCGATCTCGATCTGTGGGACCGGGTCCAGCGCGTGAACGTGCGCGGGACCTGGCTGGTGACACGGGCGCTCGCGCCGCTGATGGGCCGCGGCGGCCGGATCGTGAACCTCGCCTCCGACACGGCGCTGTGGGGCGCGCCGCGGCTGCTCGCCTACACGGCCAGCAAGGGCGCCGTGATGGCGATGACCCGCTCGCTCGCCCGCGAGCTCGGGCCGCGGGGCATCGCCGTCACGGCGGTGGCGCCCGGCATCATGCGTTGCGAGGCGACCGACTACGTGCCGGCCGAGCGCCATGCCTTGTACGAGAATGGCCGCGCCGTGCCGGGGCCGCAGACGCCGGAGGACATCGTCGACGTCGTCGCCTTCCTGCTCAGCGAGGGTGCCCTGCCGCTGACCGGCCAGGTGCTGCCGGTCTCCGCCGGGTTCGTGTTCACATGAGCGGCGCAGCACGCATCCTGGAGACGACGGACGCGCCGGCCGCGGGCATCGTCGGCGGCCGCGCCGACGGCATCGCGTACCTGCACCGCGCGGGTCGCGACAAGTCAGTGCCGGTCGTGCTGCTGCACGGCATCGGCAGCGACGCCGCCTCCTTCGTCCCGCTGATGGAGGCGCTCGACCCGCGCTTCGACGTGATCGCCTGGGACGCGCCGGGCTACGGCACCTCGGTGCCGCTCGCGCCGGAGTGGCCGTCGGCCGCCGACTACGCGGAGCGGCTCGCCACGCTGCTCGCGGCGCTCGGCACCGGGCCGGCGATCGTGGTCGGTCATTCGCTCGGCGCCCTGATGGCGGCCGCTCTTGCACGAAGCAGTCCGGACCGCGTGGCAGGCGTGATGCTGCTATCGCCCGCAGTCGGCTACGGCGCCGCGCCGGGCGATGTGCTCCCCGAGAGCGTCGCGGCGCGGCTCGCGGATCTCGAACGCTTCGGACCTGAACAGTTCGCGCAGGCACGCGCGCCGCGCCTGGTCTCCGACGTCGCGGTGCTGCCGGCCGTCATCCGTGCGATGGCGAGCGTGAGAATGCCCGGCTACGGGCAGGCGAGCCGCATGCTCGGCTGCGGCCGGCTGATCGAGGACGTCGCGGCGCTCACCTGTCCGGTGCTGGTCGCCTGCGGGGCCGAGGACAAGATCACGCCGCCGGCGCAGTCCGCGACCGTGGCGGCCGCGCTGGCACCGGCCGCGCGCGTCCGTGACGATCTCGTGCTGATCGACGGCACCGGGCACGCGCTGCCGCAGGAGCGGCCCGACGTCGTGGCCTCGCTGATCGCCGACCTCGCGGCCCATCACTCATCGAAGGAGAGCGGCGATGAGTGATCTCGGGACAGGCGAGAGCCCCGCTTCCGCCGCCGTCGGCGTGCCGCCGGTCGAGCGCGCGATCCGGCTCCTGCGCGCCATCGCGGATGGCGATTCGGTCACCAACATGAGCCGCACGGCGCGCGCCCTCGCCATCAACCGCACCACGCTGATGCGCCTCCTGCAGACGCTTGAGTCTGAGCGCTTCATCGAGCGCCGCCCCCAGGGCGACGGCTATCGCATCGGCCTCGGCCTGGTCGGCATCGCGGCCGGCGCCTCCTACTCGCAGGATCTGGTGCAGACGGCGATGCCGGTCGTCACCCATCTCGCCGAGTCGGTCGGCCTCTCGGCCCATGTCGGCGTGCTCGACGGCACCGACGCGCTCTATCTGGTCCGCCAGGTGCCGAACGTGCCGCTCGCGAGCAACATTCATGTCGGTAGCCGCGTGCCGGCCTATGCGACGACGCTCGGCCGGATCATCGTCGCGTTCTGGCCCGACGACAAGATCGACCGCGTGTTCGGCGACCTCGCTTTCACGACCTACTCCAAGCACTCGCCGCGCACGCTCGGCGCCTTCAAGGCGATGCTCGCCGCCGACCGCGCCGCCGGGCTCGCCTGGAGTGAAAGTCATTACGTGTCGGGTGTCAGCTCCTTCGCGGGGCCGATCTTCGACCGCACCGGCGAGCCTGTCGCCGCCGTCAACGTCACCGGGCCGGCGCAGGTGTTCTCGACCGAGCCCGGGCGCCGCGGCCGCATCGGCGACGCCGTGCGCGCCGCCGCCGACGAGATCTCGAAGCGCCTCGGGCATGTGGTGAAGCCGGCCGCGCCGGCGGCGCCGACGACACGAAGGAGAACCGCATGAGCGGCCTGATCAGTCACATGCGCGGCATCGCGATGCGCGCCACCGGCGCGACCGCGACCCGCGATTTCTACGTGAAGAACTGGGGCCTGGTGCCGATCGCGCAGGAAAACGGCGCGCTGTATTTCCGCGGCACCGGGCCCGAGCAGTACATCTACGCGTTGCGCGACGACGACGTGTTCGGCGTCGACTACGTGAACTTCGCCGTGGCGAGCCGCGAGAATATCGTGCGCCTGCACGGCGATCTCGTGGCGAAGGGCGTCGACGTGCTCGGCGCGCCGGCTGAGGTGACGACGCCAGGCGGCGGCTTCGGCTTCATGGCGCTCGATCCGGACAGGCGCCGGCTGCGCTTCGTCACCGGCGTGGCGCAGCACGACGACACCGAGGACGACATCGCCAGGCCCCGCAAGGTGACGCATGTCGTGCTCAACACGCCGCAGATGGAGCGCACCCGCGACTTCTACATCGACGTGCTCGGTATGCGGATCAGCGATTATTCGGCGGCCCAGATGGTGTTCCTCAGGATCGCCGCCGACCACCACTCGATTGCTCTCAACCAGAGCACCTATCCGAGCGTCAATCACGTCGCCTTCGAGATGCCGAGCATCGATTCGTTCATGCGCGGCATCGGCCGGATGAAGACGCTCGGCCAGGCGCCGGCCTGGGGGCCGGGCCGGCACGGGCCGGGCAACAACCCGTTCGCCTACTTCGTCTCGCCGTCGGGCTTCGTCATCGAGTTCACCACCGAGGTGCAGCAGATCGACGAGGCGACGCACGAGCCGCAGGTGTGGCCGCGCGACGTGCCGGAGAAGATGGACGTATGGATGACGGCCGGCCCGCCGACGCCGGCGATGCGCGCCGTCATGCAGGGCCGTCCCGACGTCGGCTTCCCGGTGCGGAGCTGATCGGATGGATCTCGGCCTGTCGGGTCGCGTCGCCGTGGTCACCGGAGGAAGCTCCGGGATCGGCCTCGCCGCCTGCCGCCTGCTGCTCGAGGAGGGCGCGGACGTGGCGCTGTGCGGGCGCGACGCGGCCCGCCTCGCGGCGGCCGCGGCAGAGCTGACCGCGCGACACGGCGCCGCCCGCGTGCTGGCGCAGCGCTGCGACGTGCTGGCCAAGGCCGAGGTGGAGACGTTCGCCCAGGCCGTGCGGGATTGGCGCGGGCGATGTGATCTGCTCGTCAACAATGCCGGGCAGGGGCGGGTCTCGACCTTCGCGGACACGACGGACGACGACTGGCGCGACGAGCTGGAGCTGAAGTTCTTCAGCCAGGTCCATCCGATTCGCGCCATCAAGCCGTTGCTCGACGCGAGCGACGCGCCGGCGATCGTCGGCGTCAACTCGCTGCTCGCCTACCAGCCGGAACCGCACATGGTCTGCACCTCGGCGGCGCGTGCCGGGGTGCAGAGCCTCCTGAAGTCGCTGGCCCGCGAGCTCGCACCGCGCATCCGGGTCAACGCGATTCTTTTAGGGCTCGTCGACTCTGGTCAGTGGCAGCGTCGTTACGAGGCCTCGGGGAAGACCGAGTCGCGTGCGGATTGGGTCGCATCGCTCGCACGGGAGAAAGGCATTCCGCTCGGCCGGCTCGGCGATCCGGAGGAGGCGGCCCGCGCCATCCTGTTCCTCGGCTCGCCCGCCGCCAGCTATGTCACCGGCGCCCAGCTCGAGGTTTCGGGCGGCGTCTCGCGTTTCATCTAGGACCCCCAGCATGACCATTTCGCTGCCGCTGTCGCGCATCGAGGAGCGCCTCGCCGAGGAGCCGGTCGGCGATCTCGTCGCGCGATTCCTGGCCGAGATCGGCGTCCGCACCGTGTTCGGCGTCATCTCGATCCACAACATGCCGATCCTCGACGCGATCTTTCGCCAGCGCCGCATCCGCTTCGTGCCGGCGCGCGGCGAGGCCGGCGCGATGAGCATGGCGGACGCCTATGCGCGCGTCTCGGGCTCGCTCGGCGTCGTGATCACGTCGACCGGAACGGCCGCGGCGAACGCCGCCGGATCGCAGGTCGAGGCGTTGACGGCGGGCGCGCCGGTGCTGCACATCACGACCCAGGTCGACAGCCCGTGGGCGGACCGCGACCGCGCCGGCATCCACGACGTGCCGCGCCAGCCGGACATGCTGAAGGCGATCTCGAAGAGCTATTTCCGGGTGTGGGACGCGAACGACGCGCTCGGCGTGCTGAAGGCCGCCGCGACGGCCGCGCTCGCCGCGCCGTCCGGCCCGGTCAGCGTCGAGCTGCCGGTCGACATCCAGCGCGCGCTCGCCCGCATCCCGAAGCAGGTCTCGCTCAACATTCCCCGGACCGCGCCGAACGACGACGAGCTCGATCAGCTCGCCGCGCTGCTGAAGGCGGCGAAGCGGCCGATGCTGTGGCTCGGCGGCGGCGCCCGCGGCGCTGCCGAGGCCGCGACCGCGCTGGTCGAGCGCGGCGTCTGCGCCGTCACGTCGACCAACGGCCGCGCCGTGGTGCCCGAGGGGCATGCCCGCAGCCTCGGCGCCTTCAACATGACGCCGGAGGCTCAAGGCGTGTACCGCCGCGCCGATCTGATGATCGTGGTCGGATCGCGGCTGCGCGGCAACGAGACGCGCGACGGCGCCCTGGTGCTGCCGTCGCCGCTCGTCCAGATCGACGCCGATGCGAGCCGCATCGGCCGCAACTACGCCGTCGATCTCGGCATTGCGGCGGATGCCCGCCTCGTGCTGGAGGGGTTGTTGGAGAGGTTGCCGGAGACGCTCGATGTCGATCCGGGCTTCGGCTACGAGGTGAGCGTCGCCCGCGCCCGCGCCGAGGGCGCGCTGCGCACCCGGCTCGGTCCTTATCAGGTGATCGCCGACGCCATGCTGGGGCGGGTCGGTCCGGGCCGGCATCCGTTCGTACGCGACGTCACCATCGCCAACTCGACCTTCGGCAATCGCTACGTCGCGATCGGCGCGCCGCATCTCGGCGTCCACGCGCTCGGCGGCGGCATCGGCATGGGTATCGCCATGGCGGTCGGTGCCGCCTGCGCCTCGCCGGACGCCAAGACGGTGGCGCTGGTCGGCGACGGCGGCGCGATGCTCAACCTCTCCGAGCTGCTCACGGCGGTCGAGGAGGAGAGCGACGTCGTCTTCGTGCTGATGAACGACAAGGGCTATCAGGTCATCCGCAACATCCAGGATGCCCAGTACGGCAGCCGCTACGGCTACAGCACACTCCGCACGCCGGACTTTGCCGGCTTCGCGGCCTCGATCGGCCTGCCGCATGTGCGCGTCGCCACCGTAGACGCGTTCGAGCCCGCCTTTGCGCGCGCTCTGGAAACCAAGGGGCCGATCCTGCTCGAGGTGGACATGACGGCGATCGGCCCGTTCGCCGAGCCGTTCGGCGGCCCGCCCGCCGGAGCCGCCGGCGGCGGCGCGTGATCAGGACGCGCGGATCCTGGGAGACGTAAAAGAGATGCTGATCGCCGACGACAAGATGCCGCCCGACCTGCTCTACGTCGGCGGCGAGTGGCGGCCGGGCCGCGGCGCCGAGATCACGTCGATCTTTCCGGCCGACCGGAGCCTCAACCGCGTGCTGCACGGCGCCTCGCGCGAGGACGTGCTGGAGGCGATCGACCGGGCCGAGGCGGCACAGCGCGATCCGACCTGGCGGAGCCTGAAGGCCCACGAGCGCGCGACCTGTCTCTATCGCATCGCGCAAGGCATCGCCGACAACGCCGACCGCATCGCTCACATCCAGAGCCGGGACACCGGAAAGACTCTCAAAGAGACAAAGGCGCTGGCGCTCAGCGCCGCCGGCACGTTCCGCTATTTCGCCGCCGTGCTGGAGACGGCGGAGGATGCGATGACGCCGGCGCGCGGTGATTATCTCTCGATCTCGGCGCACGAGCCGATCGGCGTCGTCGCGGCGATCACGCCGTGGAACTCGCCGATCGCCAGCGACGCCCAGAAAGTCGCGCCGGCGCTCGCCGCCGGCAATGCCGTGCTGTTGAAGCCCGCGTCCTGGAGCCCGCTCGTCTCGCTCGAGCTCGCCCGCATCGTCGAGGCGTCCGGCCTGCCGAAGGGTCTGCTCTCGGTCCTGCCGGGATCCGGCGGCGTGGTCGGCGATCTGCTCGTCGGGCATCCGGCGGTGGGAAAGGTCTCGTTCACGGGCGGCACCGAGGTCGGGCGCGGCATCGCCCGCAAGGCCGCCGACAAGATGATGCCGGTCTCGCTCGAGCTCGGCGGCAAGTCGGCCACCATCGTGTTCGCCGACGCGGATCTCGACGTCGCGATCGCCGGCGTGCTGTTCGGCATCTTCTCGTCGAGCGGCCAGTCCTGCATCGCCGGCTCGCGCCTGCTGGTTGAGCGCGCGATCTACGACCGGTTCGTCGCGCGGCTGGTCGCGGCGACCGGGCGTCTCGTCGTGGGCCATCCGTTCGATCCGGCCACGCAAGTCGCGCCGCTGATCCACGACGATCACCGCGACAGCGTGGCGGATTACGTGAGGATCGGGCTGGAAGAGGGCGCGACCGTCCTCACCGGGGGCGCGGCGCCGCGCGGCGACGTCTACGATCAGGGCATCTATTATGCGCCCACCATTCTGGCCGGCGTGAGCAATGCCGCGCGCATCTGCCGCGAGGAGATTTTTGGGCCGGTGCTGGTCGTGATGCCGTTCGACGACGAGGCGGAGGCGATCGCGGTTGCCAACGACAACGACTTCGGTCTCGCCTGCGGGATCTGGACGCGCGATCTTTTACGCGCGCGGCGCGTCGGCGGCGCGGTGAAGGCCGGCACGGTCTGGGTCAACACCTACAAGCAGTTCTCCATCGCGACGCCGTTCGGCGGCGTGAAGGACTCCGGTCTCGGCCGCGAAAAGGGGCGCGACGGACTGCGCGCCTACATGAGCCAGAAGTCGTGGTACTTCGACACGAGCGAGCGGCCGCACCCGTGGGCCGCGTCGGTCCTCGGAGGCGGAGCATGAGCGGATCTCGTCAGATCGCGGTCGTCGGCGCCGGCCCGTCCGGCCTGTTCTCGGCGCAGGCGCTGGTGAAGGCGGTGCCGGGCGCGGTCGTCGACGTGATCGAACGGCTTCCCGTTCCGCACGGGCTGATCCGGTATGGCGTGGCGCCTGATCATCAGGGCACCAAGGCGGTGGCCCGGCAGTTCGAGCGGCTGTTCGAGCGCGACGGCGTCGGCTTTCACGGCAACGTCGAGATCGGCCGCGACGTGACGCTCGCCACGCTGCTCGGGCTCTACGACGCCGTCGTGCTGGCGGCGGGGCTGTCGGTCGATCGCCGGCTCGGCTTGCCGGGCGAGACGCTCGCCGGCGTGATCACGAGCGGGGCGCTGACGCGGTGGATCAACAGCCATCCGGGCGAGAGCGCGACGCCACCCTCGCTCGGGCGCAACGTCGTCGTGGTCGGTGCCGGCAATGTCGCGCTCGATATCGCCCGCCTGCTGGCGAAGACGCCGGACGAATTCTCCGGCAGTGATCTCGATCCGGCCCGCGCCACGGCGCTCGACGCCTGCGGCATCGAGACCGTCGACGTCATCGGGCGCGGTTCCGCCGCCGCCTGCCGGTTCGATCCGGCCCTGATCAAGGAGATGGCGCATCTCGCCGGCGCCCGCGTCGAGGTGCATGGCGATCTCGACGTCGACGCGCCGGCCGAGGTGGCCGCGCGGCTCGCCGCCCTGAAGGTGATCCACGGTGCCGGCCCGGCCGATGCGCGTCGCATCGTGCGCTTCCGGTTCGGTCTTTCACCCGAAGAGATCGTCGGCGGTGCGGCCGGCGCCGTGCAGGCAGTGCGGTTCGGGAGCGCCGATGGAACGAGGCGGACTCTGCCGGCGACCAGCGTCGTCACGGCGATCGGCTTCGGCTGCGACTCCCGCGCCGCGCTGATCGATCCGGTGGGCGTGCCGGCCGGCGACGGCGCAGGCGCGCTGCCGCACCGGATCGCCGATCGGCTGTTCGCGGTCGGCTGGTTCCGCGGTGGCGCCGTCGGCACCATCCCGGAGGCGCGGCGTGACGCGAAGCTGTTGGCCGACACGGTTGCAGCCACGCTCACGGCCGCCGAGGTCACGTCGAGCCCCCGCGCCGGGCGCGCCGGCCTTCTCGCCCGCCTCGCGGCCGCTGGCGTGACGCCGGTGTCCTTTGCCCATTGGAAGCACATCGAGGCCGCCGAGACGGCGGCGGCGCCGCCCGGCCGGGCGCGCTTGAAGCTCTGCTCCACGTCCGACATGATCGTCCACGTCCATCGCGCGGCCTGACCCATGACCATCGTGATTCTCTACGGAACCGAGACCGGAAACGCCGAGATGCTGGCCGAGGATCTGGCCGACCGCCTCTCGGCGGATCATCAGGTCAAGGTCGTCGCCATGGACGGCGCCGATCCATCGGTGTTCGACACCGACGCGCTGTTCCTGATCGTCACCTCGACCTATGGGGACGGCGAGCTGCCGGCATCGGCGAAGCCGTTCCACGCCGCGCTGGCGGCGGCGAAGCCGTCGCTCGCCGGCAAGCGCTTCGCGGTGTTCGGGCTCGGCGACAGCCAATATGCCGAGACCTTCAACTTCGGCGGCCGCACGTTCCAGGAGCTGCTGGAAAGCCTCGGCGCCCGCGCCGTGGCGCCGCGTGGCCTGCACGACGCCTCGGGGAAGGAGCTCGCCGAGGACGTCGCCGGCCGCTGGCTCGACGAGGTTTTGGTCGCCGCCGAGACGGTGTGACCCTTCGCACGTCTGCCGTCCGAGGCTCCGGCGAACGGGCTCCGGCGCGCGTGACGAAATCTTGGGCAGGCCTGCGGGTTGTGCAGTTGCTGGGCGATGGTACCCTGCCTGACAGGCGACAGGATCACGCCCGGCGAGGACGGCCCGATGTGCACTGATGCTTCTTCCACCCGCGTGATGCCGATGGCGGCCCCGGCCGCGGCCGGAGCGTTTCCGCTGATCGCCGCGATCCGCGGCGGCCCTGGCACCGGGGCATCCGACGTGCTGATCGCCTTCGCGAGGGCCCGCATGGCCGAAGGCCTCGCGGTCGCCGGTCTGGTCGTCGCATCGGACCCCGAAGGCACGACGCGCAGCGGGCCGCACAGCCACGGTCACGCGCATGGTGCCCATGGTCACGGCGGTCACGGCGGCGAGGCCTGCGGCTGCGGCGGGGCGCTGCGCGACCTCGCATCGGGCGAGGTGATCGGCATCCATCAGGATCTCGGCCCCGGCTCGGAGGCCTGCAATCTCGACACGTCGGGCCTCGCGCGCGCCTGCGCCGGCGTGGAGCGGCAGATCGCCGCCGGCGTCGACCTCGCGATCCTCAGCCGCTTCGGCGGCCAGGAGGCCGAGCGTGGCGGGCTCACCGCGGCGTTCCAGGCGGCCGTCGCGGCCGGCGTGCCGGTCGCCTGCGTGGTCACCCCGAAGGCCGAGGCGGCCTGGGCCGTCTTCGCCGGCGACCTCGCCCTGATGGTGCCGGCCGATCTCGGCGCCCTGGAGGCGTGGTGGGCCGAACGGCGCGCGGCCCGAGGGCTGGCCGCCTGATTCTTTCCGCCCGTCCGAACACGTCGCCATCGCTGGGTCTGTTCGCGGTCACGGAACGCGTTCGTGAATCCGAAGGACCACTTCGCTCGCTCGGTTCGACCGGTTTCCAGCCGCCCTCCCTTCGCCTATGATGTCGCGCATCGTTTTGTGATCGCGAACAACAAGAAGCGAACGGGGAGCCGGATGAGCGAGCGTCTGCGCACGGCGATCGGCCGGGTGACGTTGAAGAACCCGCTGATCGCGGGATCGGCCGAGCATCTGATCGACGCCGAGGGCGTGCGTCGCGCGCTCGAAGCCGGCGTCGGCGCCGTGGTGGTGAAGTCCACCAACGAGTCGCAGGCGGCGCGCCGCCAGCTCCAGGCGGCCGAGTACATGGTGCTCGACGATGCGTGGCGGCCGATCCCGTGGGGCAAGGACGCGCCGGCGCACGCCTATATCGCCTGCCGGTCAGGCCTGTCGCCGCTCTCCTTCGAGGCGTGGCTCGACCAGACCGCGATGCTCGACCGCGAGGCGAAGGCGGTCGACTCCTACGCGGTCGCGAGCCTGATCCTGGCCGATCTCGACGCCTGCGTCGCCATGGCGAAGCAGGTGGAGGCGGCGGGCCTGCGGGTGCTCGAGCTGAACATCGGCACGCCCTATGCGAGCCAGGCCCCCGGTGCGGTGGCGACCGAGCTCGATCCGGCCCGCATCACGACCATCGTATCCGCCGTGCGGGCCGCCGTGACGATCCCGCTGTGGATCAAGATCACGGGCCAGAGCGAGCGCGTGCCGGAACTCGCGGCGGCCGCCGTCGCGGCCGGCGGCGAGGCCGTCGTGATGGCGGGCCGCTCGCTCGGCTTGATCCCGGACGTCGAGACGTTCGAGCCCATGCTCGGCACCACGCTCGGCGTCGGCGGGTACTGGAACCTGCCGCTCACCTGCCAGTGGCTGGCGCTGTCTCGCGCGAGGCTCGGTGCGGAGGCGCCGCTGATCGGCACCAACGGCGCGCAAAGCGGGCTCGACATCGCCCGCATGATGCTGGCCGGCGCCAGCGCCGTGGAGATGTCGTCGGCCGTGATGCTGCGCGGCTTCGATGTCCTCGCGGACTCGCTCGCCGAGCTTGAGGCCTATCTGGACCGCAAGGACGTGAGCGCACGCGACCTGATCGGCTGCGCCGCCGACAGCCGCAAGACCTTCGCCGAGATGCCGCTGCGCACCGACAACTGGCGCCGCTACGTGCCGACGTGAGGGACGTTGCAGCCCGCCGCTGTCGTGATCAGATCATCATCGGGATGGCGATGACCGCCAGGAGAGCCGCCGTGCCGCCGAAGGACACCCGGAACAGCGTGACGGCGCGGCGGATGTCGGCCGGCGTCGCTTCGGCGCGACCGTCGCCCATCCAGGCGGCCTCGACCCGGGTGCCGCCGTAGACGCGCGGGCCTGCGAGCCGCAGGCCGAGCGCCCCGGCCATCGCGGCCTCGGGCCAGCCGGCATTCGGCGAGGTGTGCCGGCCGGCGTCGCGGCGCAGCGCGGTCCACGCCCCGCGGGCCGATGCGCCCGGCACGACGACTGCGGCCGCCACCAGCATCAGCCCGGTGAGGCGTGAGGCCGGCAGGTTGACGAGATCGTCGAGCCGCGCCGCCGCCCAGCCGAAGGCCCGGTGCCGCGCGGTCTTGTGGCCGATCATCGAGTCGGCCGTGTTGATCGCCTTGTAGGCGAGCATGCCGGGCAGGCCGGCGGCCAGGAACCAGACCGCCGGCGCCGTCACGCCGTCGGAGGCGTTCTCCGCCAGGCTCTCGATGGCGGCGCGGCACACCGCCGGCTGATCGAGTGTCGCCGGATCGCGCCCGACGATCATCGACACGGCCCGGCGGCCACCGGCGAGTCCCTCGGCGTCGAGTGCATCGGCGACGGCGCGGACATGGCGATCGAGGCTGCCGGCGGCGATCAGCACCGCGACCGCGATCACGGTGACCACGAGGCCGACGGGCCGGGTTGCCGCGGCGAGCGTGTCCAGCGCGGCACCGGCCGTGATCGTGACGACGAGCAGCGCCGCGACCGCGAACACGCCCGCCCCGCGCCGCACCGCGTCGGCCCAGGCCGACCGGTTGAGGTTTTGGTCGAGCCAGGCGATCAGCGCGCCGACCCACGACACCGGATGGCCGACCGCCCGAAACACCGCGTCGGGATACGCAACCCAGGCCTCCAGCACGGCGGCGACGACGAGAACGAGGAGACGGTCGGAGAGGTCGAGCATCGCGGCATCCGGCACCGCGCGGAATCGCGGCGGTCATTGCGGGCGCGGCATACACCGGTCTCGGGCGAAGGTCACGGGAGGCCAGTCTCACCTCTCCCCGCGCGCGGGGAGAGGTCGACATTCGCGCGTCAAGCGCGGATGTCGGGTGAGGGGGCGTCACCGCGAGTCTGAGCATCGAGGAGGCG
>NZ_JBEOMB010000010.1:0-64951 GCF_046000175.1 Rhodoplanes sp. SY1 | reverse complement strand
ATCGGGAACCGCTCTAGATGCGATCGTCGGGCGCGTAATCGATCTGGGTGCCGCTGTCGCGCCACAGCGCGGTGAAACGATAGAACAGCGTCGGATCGGTCGGCACCGGGCCCGAGAAGTCCACCGCGGTCTGCTTGCGATCGAAGCTGCCGCCCTGCACCTGGATCTCGTGATAGGGCGTCCGGGTCGGGCGCTTCGACGTCATGTCGACGATGCCGCCCGGCGTGCCCTGCCCGTACAGCACCGAGGATGGGCCTTTGAGAACGTCGATGCGCTCGATGCCGTACATCTCGACATCGGTGTCGTAGGCGTTGAAGCCGTTGCGCAGGCCGTCGCGATAGGTCGATTCCTGCTGGGTGGCACGGAAGCCGCGCAGATAGATGTCGGGCATGCCCTGACCGCCCGGATAGTCGGTGACGACGATGCCGGGCGTGTAGGCGACGGCCGCGTTGAAGTCGACGACGCCGCGATCGTCCATCTCCTGCCGGGTGACGACGTTGACAGTCTGCGGAACCTCGATGATCGGCGTGTCGGTCTTGGTGCCGACCTCGCTCTTGGTCGCGACATAGCCGTCGACGCCGGGCGTGCCGCCCTGCCCTTCCACCGTGATCGGCTCGAGCGCGACGTCGCCGGCGGCCGCGTAGGCGCCGCCGGGACCGAGCGGCAGCGCGACCGACGCGGTCCGCGGGGCCGGGAAGGAATGCACGAGGCCGGTGCCGGCGAGCAGGTGCTCGAGCGCCTGGTCGGGCGTCGCGCGGCCGGCGAAGCCGGGCGACATCTTGCCGGCCGTGACGGCGGCCAGCGCCGTCACCTGCAGGCCGGACTGCCGACCGAAGGCGGCGAGCGCGCCGTCGAGGCGACCCGCCGGAATCACGAACTCCTGCTCGACCACCAGCTTGGCCACGCCTTGGGCCCGCGCCGGCTCCGCCAGGGTCGCCGCGCAGAACGGCGCGACCGTGATCAGCAACGCCGCGATGCGGAACCTGCTCCCGCGAACGCCCGATCGAACCCGCGCCTGCTTCACGTCCGCCCGCATGCCCCTGCCCCTCGCTCGCATGAAGGAGCAGCCCACGGCCGGCACCGCGACGCGGCTCCCGAGGCTGTTACAATCGGGGCCGCGGAATTTTCTCGTCCGAACGGAAAAATAATCAGATCGGCGACACGACCGTGAGATACGGGCCGATCTGCCGCACCCTGGCACCGGCGGGGTGAACGACGGCGGCGAGCGCCGCCACCGGATCGGCGAGGTCGAACAGACCGCTCACGCGCTGCGTGCCGATGAAGGGATCCGCCAGGATCACCCGTCCGGGAATCCAGCGGGCGATGCGCTCGACGAGCGCTCTCACGGTGGCGCGCTCGGCGACGAGACGATCGTCGCGCCAGGCGGCGATCTGGTCGGCGTCGCGCCGGCCGCGATCGACCGCCTGGGCGGCGGGATCGACCGCGATCCAGTCGCCGGCCCGCAACTGCGCGCCGGCCGCGAGGCCCGGCGCGGCGGCGCGCGCCTCGACCACGCCCTCACGCACCGAGACGGCGACCACCCCAGCATCGTCGGCGACGTCGAAGGCCGTGCCGAGCGCCGTCGCCGTGACGCCGCCGGCCGTCACCGTGAACGGCCGACGCGGGTCCGGCGCCACCTCGAAATAGGCCATCCCCCGCAGGAGCACGATGCCGCGCGACAACGGGCCGTCGTCGAGCGCGACCGCACTGTCGGGGCCGAGCGTCGCGACGCTGCCGTCGGGCAGCGGCACGCGGCGCAGCTCGCCCTTGGCGGTGACGTGATCGGCCCGGCGCCGCATCACGAGATCGGGCAGCACCGACCAGCCGGCCAGCCCGCCGCCGATCGCCACCGCACCCACCAGCACCAGCTTGCGCCGCGTCGGGCCGCGCCGCGCCGCCTTCCGACGCCTTGTCAGCACTGTGCCGCTCGCCCCGTGCGCGCCCGACACCAGCGTCCAGACGCCCTCGTGCTCGGGGCTGCGCGCCCGCCACGCCCGCACCATCTCCAGCGCCACCGGGTTGTCGGCGTCGTTCTGGAGGCGGATCATCAGGTCGATCGCCTCGTCGAGGAGGCGGCTGTCGGGCGGAGGCTCGGGCATGATCGGGTCCGGGACGAGGCGGCCGTCGGTCGACGCCCCGCCCTCACCTGATACACCGGAACGCGCGGAATTTTCTCCCCCGCCGATCGAACTCACAGCCCGCCGGTGGCGAGGACGAGGTGGCGATAGGCTTCGTGAACCAGCGCCCAGGTGCGGGTGGTGGAGAGCCCGATCTCGCGCGCGACCTCGGCGATGGTGAGCCCGCCGATGCGGTGCAGCTCGAAGGCGCGGCGGGTGCGCTCCGGCAGCGCGTCGAGCGCCGTGGCGACGCGGGCGAGCTGGGCGCGGTCGCAGGCGATCGTCTCCGGGGACGGTGCCGGGTCGGAGACCTCGGCGACCACAGCGTCGGGAAGGTCGACGAGGCCGGCGAGACGCTCGCGACGCAGATGGTTGAGCCCGAGGTTGCGCGAGACCTGATAGAGATAGGCCTTCGGATTGTGGTTCTCGGTGCCGTCGGCCGGCAGCGCGGCGAGCACGCGCAGGAACGTGTCCTGGGTGATGTCGGCCGCCGTCTCGCGGGGCAGCCCGCGCCGCATCAGCGAGCGGCGGATGCCGTCCGCGTGCCGCCGAAACAGCGCTTGGATGTCCCACGCCAAGACGAATGCCCCGTCAGAACCGCCCGGTTCGGCGGAGCACCGCGCCCCACCCTCGACGGGCTTTAACGGAATGCCAATTTCTCCTGCAATAGCAATGATTTAGAGATATTCCAGAAAACGCGGCGCCGACTTCCTGCACCATGCGCGGAGATCACGCGGATTCCGTCTTTGATTTCAGACGGATGCGGCAGCACGGCCGGGCCGCCCGGACGCCGGGCGTAAACGGCACTGCGCCGTGCTTTCCAGCCGGGCGTGGCGGAATCAGCACAGGTCCTTGCCGTCGCGAGGGCGCGACGTGATCACGCCGCGCCGGCCAGGATGCGGGCGCGCTTGCGCAGGCGGGCGGCGTCGAGCAGCATCTGGGCGGCCCAACGGTACACGTTGCGCTGGCGCACCATGTCGCGCATCAGATGCATGCGCTCGCGTTGCTCGGCCGTGGACATGCGCAGGGCTGCATCGATGGCGGACGCCATGCTGCGGGTGTCGTAGGGATTGACGATCAGCGCCTCGGACAGTTCGCGCGAGGCGCCGGCGAAGCCGGACAGCACCAGCACGCCCTGCTCGTCGTCGCGCGCCGCGACGAACTCCTTCGCCACCAGATTCATGCCGTCGTGCAGGCTCGACACGATGCACAGGTCGGCGGCGCGGAAGATCTCGAACACCTCGGTCGGCTCGTGGTGGCGGATCGACAGCACGACCGGCGTATAGCCCTTGCCGCCGTGCCGCGCATTGACCTCCTCGGCGAGCCGCACGGTCTCCGCCTGCAGGGCGCTGTAGGCGCCGAGCTTGCTGCGGGTCGGCGACGCCGCCTGCAGGTAGACGAACTTGCCGCGCCACTCCGGATGCCTCGTGAGCAGATCGTCGACGGCGTGGATGCGGTCGAGAAGGCCCTTGGTGTAGTCGAAGCGTTCGACGCCGACCGCGATGTGAGCGTCGGCCGGCAGGCCGAAGCGGCTGATCACGGCCGCCCGGCACGCGGCGATCGGCGTCTGGCCGTCGAGCGCGGAGGGCGGCCATTCGATCGAGATCGGATAGGCCCGCACCATGGTCTCGTGGCCGCCGAGCGTCACCGAGGCGTGCTCGCGATCGATGCGGCTCTCCATGAAGCGGTCGGTCGCCTCGAGGAAGTTGTTGCAGTGGAAGCGCGTGTGGAAGCCCAGGATGGTGCTGCCCAGGAGCCCGTCGATGATCTCCTCGCGCCACGGGCAGATCGAGAAGGTCTCGGCGTTCGGCCACGGGATGTGCCAGAACGTGATCACGGTGGCGCGCGGCAGCCGCTCGCGGATCATCCGCGGCAGCAGGGCGAAGTGATAGTCCTGCACCAGCACGATCGGGTCGTCGCGGCTCGCCTCCTGCACGACGGCGTCGGCGAAGCGCGCGTTGACGGCCTTGTACTGGCGCCAGTCCTCCTCGCGAAAGGTCGGACGCACGAAGGAGATGTGGCAGAGCGGCCAGAGCCCCTCGTTGGCGAGGCCGTAATAGTAGCCGTCCTGCTCCTCGTCGGAGAGCCAGACGCGGCGCAGCATGTAGGTCGGATCGCCGGGCGGCACCGGCACGCGATCGTTCCGATCGACGGTGTCGCGGTCGGCCGAGCCGCTGCCGTGCGCGATCCAGGTGCCGCCGCAGGCACGCATCACCGGCTCCAGCGCAGAGACGAGACCGCTCGCCGGCCGCTGCAGCGCGATGGCGCCGTCGACCCGGTTGTGGATGTAGGGCTCGCGGTTGGAGACGACCAGCACCTCGGCGCCGGGCAGCTCCTCCATGAGCAGGCGGTGCAGCGTCTTGGGCGACCACTCGACATGGATGCCCTCGGCATAGGTGCGCTCGACCCGCAGCTCCTCGAGCAGGCCGTGCAGCTCGCGGCCGAGCGGCGAGTCGCCGGAGGGGGCGGCGTCGAGCACGCCGCGGTTTCGCATGTCGGCCACCATGGTGCGCACCGAACGGACCCAGCTGCGCTGCAACGCCAGCACCATGGCGAGCGCCAAGAGGCCGAGGCCGGCGGCGACGCCGATCACCGACAGGATCGTGTAGAACTGCGCCTCGCGGGCACGCTCGTCCGCGAAGGCGAGATCGTGCAGCAGCAGCAGATGGCCCGAGACCGGCCCGGCCGCGATCGGGAAGACGCTGACATGAATGCGGCGCCCCCGATCGGTGACCGACGCGAAGGAATCCGTGCGGTCGCGCTTCAGGCTGGCGCAGGTGATCGCCTTCGGCCACTGCCGGGTTGCGTAGCGCAGCGTGCCGGCCTCGGTGCAGAATCCGAGCCCGAGAATCCGCTCGTCCTCGGAGAGGCGCTCGAAGAACGGTCCGAGGTCGAATCCCGGGGGCGCGACGAGGCCCGCCGCGACCTGATCACGAATCGAGCGAAACACGAGGCGCGAGCGCAGCTCGACGTCGCGGCGCGACCAGCCTTCGACCATGGCGGAGCCGAGCGGTGCCAGCGCGACCACCATGACGGTGGCGGCGGCGATTCCGAGCGCGACGTAGCGCAGCGTCGGGCTGCGCAGCCACTTTGAGGTCAACCGATTCGACAGCCCCTCGCCCGCCAAGCCTGCGCCCTCCCTCGCCGATGCCAACCGCGCCGTCGCTGCGCGTCGATCTCCGTCGCATGGGCGCCCCGTCGCCCGTCTGCTCTCCTTGTCGACCAATTCGGCGACCGTGTCGACCCTGCCCGGAGCGCCGCGCCTCACGGCGGCTCCGCGCAGTTCCGCGACGAGGGAACGCAACACCTTCTCGCGCATTGCGTTCCGGCATCTCACGACGACGAATGCGCGGTGACGATCTCATGACCGACGTGACGACCCTGCACGAGGACGGCATCGAATCGCACGCGGCCGAGAGTCGACGCGCCCCGCGCCGGGTCGTGCTGATCGTGAACGCGCGCTCGCGCCGCGGCCAGCGTCGGTTCGAGGCGGTGCAGCGGCTCCTCGGCGAGCGCGGGTTCCTGATCGCGGCGGCGCACGCCGTCGCGGATCCGGCGCGGCTCGGCGGTATCGCCGCGGCGGCCGCGGCGCAGACCGATCATCTCGTCGTGGTCGGCGGCGGCGACGGCACGATCAGCACGGTGGTCGGCGCGTTCGCGGCGCCCGACGGGCGGGCTCGACCGCTGCTCGGCCTGCTGCCGCTCGGCACTGCCAACAGCTTCGCCAAGGCGCTCGGGCTGCCGCTGGAGCTGGAGCGCGCCGTCGACGTGCTGTGCGACGGAATCCCGACCGACATCGATCTCGGCCGGCTCGACGATCGCTGGTTCGCCAACGCGGTCGCGATCGGTCTGCCGGCCGACATTGCGCGCGGGTCGGCTCACCTGGCGAAGCGCTGGGCCGGCCGCGCCGCCTATCTGATGGTCGCCGCCGCCCGGCTGGCCCGCCACCGTTCGTTCCGCTGCAGCGTGACGCACGACGGCGGCACCACTGTCGTCGACGCCCTCGACGTGCGGGTCGCCAATGGCGGCTGGCAGGGCGGCGTCCTGGTGGCGCCCGCGGCGGGCGTCGTGACCGGCGACCTTCTGATCCGGATGATCAAGGGGCCGGGGCGGCGCGCCCTGCCGCGGACCTGGTGGCGGGCGCTGCGCGGGGCGCCGCCGGCGCCGGGTGACGTCGTGACGCTGCGCACCCGCACCGCCACGATCGCGACCGATCGGCCGCGCCCTGTTTCTGTGGACGGCGAGGTCGTCGCCGAAACCCCGGTCCGGGTGGCGGTCGCTCCCGGCGCGCTGCGGATTCTGTTGCCGCGCGAACGACATGGTTAAGGCGGGGTAAATTTCGCCACCACCCCGGCGTGCAGGAGCCATGCGGTATCGCGGGGCGGCCGAACCATTGTTGCCGTAATCGGAGCGCTTGCTAGTATTGCGTCGGGGGACGTGCGTCGCGGGGGCAACCCGCAGCGGCGCGACACACGGGTGGGGAATCCTTTGATTCGAGTGGGTGTCCGCTCGATCCCGTTCGGGATCGCGATCGTCGCGCTGGGATTCGTGCTCAAGTCGCCGGGCACGCATGCCGGGCCGTCCGACATCGGGCTGCTCGCAGAGCGCACGACTCTCTCGGTTTTCGGCACGATTCATCCGGCCCTGATCCGGCTTCCGAGCCCGACCGCGCAGGCGCCGCTCTCCGGCATCCGCCTCGCCAGCCTCGATCCCGAGTTCGCCGCCGGCTCCCTGATGGAGGACGACGACCTCGTCGCCGCGCTCGGCGAGCGCCGCCGCGGCGCCTCCTTCGACGAGCGCTTCGCCGCCTTCGATCCCACCGATTCGTTCGAGACCCGCTTCGGCGGCCCGCGCCCGGCCGCCGCCGCCGGCCTGCGGCTCGCGAGCGCCGGCAGCGTGCCGGTGACGCTCGGCCGCCCGGCCCAGACCGCCACGGCCCGCCCGATGGGCCGGCTCCAGGAGGCCGCCGCCGCACCGACCGCCGCCGACGAGCCCCGCCGGCGTGTCCGTCCGGGCCAGCAGCCGAAGCTCGCGGCGCTGTCGCCGAACGCCCTCCCCTCGCTGGCCGAGGACGGCAAGACCGCGATCTACGACATCACCGCCAAGACCGTGTACATGCCGAACGGCAAGCGGCTCGAGGCGCATTCCGGGCTCGGCCCGAAGATGGACGATCCGCGCCACGTGAACGTGCGCATGCACGGCGCGACGCCGCCCAACGTCTACCGCCTGACCATGCGCGAGAGTCTGTTCCACGGCGTCCGCGCGCTGCGGATGACGCCGGTCGACCAGAGCAAGATGTACGGCCGCGCCGGCATCCTGGCGCATTCCTACATGCTCGGCCCGAGCGGCCAGTCGAACGGCTGCGTGTCGTTCAAGGACTACCAGGCGTTCCTTGACGCCTATCTGCGCGGCGAGGTGAACAAGATCGTCGTGGTCGAGCGGCTCGACTCGGCGCCCGGCGCGCCCCAGGTCGCGTCGTCGAACTGGCTCTCCGACACGCTCGGCAAGCTCTTCAAGAGCGACAGCAGCACCGGCCAGTACGCCGAGGCCGGCGCCAACTGAGGCGCTCGCCTTCGATCGTGGCGACCCGAGCCGCGCCCTGAACGAACGGCGGCGTGTCACGCCACGCGACCTTCCACACCACGTGATTTTCCACGAGGGTCTCAGCCCCTCGCCAGGTGCGAGCGTCCGGATCGGGCCCGCGAGCGTCGCGCGCCGCTAAAGACCCGTCCGACCGCTACCGCGCAGGTCCGGGACGCGGACGACGCCCGCGGTCCGGATTCCGTCGGCGGGCTCGGCGGCTCGGGCCGATTCCGGGATCGGACCGGTGGCCGCGGCCATATATGACCGCGGCCTGATCAGCAGAGGACGCTCAGTGCTCGAGGCCGGTCGGGGTCGGCACGTTCTCGGGCTCGAGCGTCATGCCGGAGAGCAGCGCCATGGTCTCCATCAGGGCCGCGAAGTCCTTCTCGAGATAGGCGTCCGGATCCTTCTGCAGCTGCGCCGCGCCGAAATGGGTCTGGATCATCTCGCGCGCCGCCGCCGTCACCGGCATGGTCACGTCCATCTCGCGGCCGAGCTCGAGGCCGAGATCCATGTCCTTGCGCATCAGCTCGGGCGTGAAGGTCGTGGTCCAGTCCAGATTGACCAGCGCCGGCGACTTGTAGGCCGTGAAGGTCGAGCCCATCACGCTGTTGTTGAGGAACTTCAGGAAGGCGCTGCGCGACACGCCCATCTTGTTCACCAGCAGCGTGATCTCGATCAGGTTCTCGATGACGACGCCGAGCATCACGTTGTGGGCGATCTTGCAGACGCGGGCGAGCTCGCCGTCGCCGACATAGGAGACGCCGTGCGGCGCGATCACGTTGATCAGCGCCTCGGCCTGGCGGAACGCCGCCTCCGGGCCCGACGCGACGGCCGACAGCTTGCCGGCCTTGATCACCTTGGCGTTGCCCGACACCGGACAGGCGACGAACTCGCCGCCGCGCTTGGTCAGCTCGGCCCGGATGTCGGCCGAGGAGTCGACCGAGATGGTCGAGCAGTCAACCAGCACGGGCGGCACCTTGGCACCGGTGGCGGCACCGTTCTCGCCGAAATAGACCTGCTTCAGATCGTCGCCGGTCGACACGATGGAGAACAGCACGTCGACGCCGGCGAGATCGGACGGCTTGTCGACGATCTTGCCGCCATAGGCGGCGAGCGGCTCGGCCTTCGCGCGGGTGCGGTTCCAGATCGACACGTCGTGCCCGGACTTCACCAGCCGCTCGGCCATCGCGTAGCCCATGCGGCCCATGCCGATCCAGCCGACCTTCTGCGTGTTCTGCGCCATCCTCGTGCTCTCCTCGCTCGTTCTCGACCCGCGCGGTCGGATGCGTTTTCGGGGCGCCGACCGGGTGGCGCGTATCACGTCGAACGCGTGATACACGGGACGGCACGGCGTGTCGACGACGGCACCGCGGCGATCGCGGCGCGTCTTGTGCGCCGCAGCACGAGCCGTCGTGCAATCGTTTGCATTTCTCATTGCACGCTGCCCGAAGTCATGTCAATCTGCCTGCGAGACGGGCCGCCTTGGGCCCGCGCCGTCGTTCTTCCGGGAGATCAACATGGACCAGCATCTGCGCGCCATCCGCGCCGAGGACATCGATCCGCGTCACGACTGGGGTCGCGCCTTGCCGGCGCTCGGGACCATGGGGGTCGACTTCGAGGAGCGCGTCGACTACCGCCGCCTGCACCGCTACCGCTTGTCGCGGGCCCGTCAGGCATTGGAGAACTCGGAGCTCGGCGCGCTCCTGGTCTTCGACGTCAACAACATCCGCTATCTCACCTCGACCAAGATCGGCGAGTGGGAGCGCGACAAGCTGGCGCGGTGGGCGCTGCTGACCCGCGGCGGCGAGCCGATCGTCTGGGACTTCGGCTCCGCCGCCATGCATCACAAGCTGTATGCGCCGTGGCTCAAGCCGGAGAACTGCCGGGCCGGCCTCGTCGGCCTGCGCGGCACCGTGAACCCGGCCTTCGGCCTGATGGAGAAGCACGCCAAGGAGATCGCCGCGCTGCTGAAGGAGGCCGGCGTCCTCGACATGCCGATCGGCATGGACATCGTCGAGCCGCCGATGATGTTCGAGCTGCAGAAGGCCGGCGTGAAGGTCGTGGACGGCCAGCAGGTGCTGCTCGAGGCGCGCGAGATCAAGTCGGCCGACGAGATCGCGCTCTTGAACCGCGCCGCCGCCATGGTCGACGGCGCCTATCAGGTCGTTTGGGACATGCTGCGCCCCGGCGTGCGAGAGAACGACGTCGTCGCCGAGGTGAACAAGTTCCTCTACACGCACGGCTCCGACGACGTCGAGGCGATCAACGCCATCTCGGGCGAGCGCTGCAACCCGCATCCGCACAACTTCACCGACCGGATGCTGCGTCCGGGCGACCAGGCCTTCTTCGACATCATCCAGTCCTTCATGGGCTACCGCACTTGCTACTATCGCACCTTCAACGTCGGCAAGGCGACGCCGGTGCAGCACGACGCCTACAAGCAGGCGCGCGAGTGGCTCGACAACGCCATCGCCCGCATCAAGCCGGGCGTCACCACGGCGCACATCTGCGAGGTGTTCCCGACCGCCGAGGAGTTCGGCTTCCCGGACGAGCTCGCCGCCTTCGGCCTGCAGTTCGCGCACGGCCTCGGCCTCGCCCTGCACGAGCGGCCGATCATCTCGCGCGTCGTCTCGATGGACCACCCGACCGAGATCAAGGAGGGCATGGTGTTCGCGATCGAGACCTACTGCCCGGCCAAGGACGGCTACTCGGCCGCCCGCATCGAGGAGGAGGTCGTGGTGACGGCGACGGGCTGCAAGCTGATCACGCTCTTCCCGGCCGAAGAGCTGCCGATCGCCGGCCGCTGGTGAGGGACGCGATGGCCAAGAAGACCGCGGAGACCACGGTGCTCGACCGCAGCAACGACGATATCGGCGAGGCGGTGCGGCTCGAGCTGTACCGCAAGCAGCAGGTGATCCGGCAGGCCGAGCAGCGCGCCTACGATCTGTTCCTGCAGAACCTCGTCAAGGGCACGAGCCATCTCTCGCTCGGCCAGGAGGCGATCGCCGCCGCCTTCGGCACCGCGATGAAGCCGGGCGATCTCTCCTTCTGCACCTATCGCGGGCACGCTCACACGCTCGCCCGCGGCGTCTCGGTGGAGAAGATGCTCGGCGAGCTGATGCAACGCGACAACGGCCTGATGCGCGGCAAGGGCGGCTCGATGCATCTCACCTCGGTCGAGCATGGCGTGATGGGCTCCTACGCCATCATCGGCGCGCATCTGCCGATCGCCTGCGGGGCGGCGCTCACCGCGCAGTACAAGGGAACGGGCGACGTCGCCGTCTGCTTCTTCGGCGACGGCACGACCAATATCGGGGCCTTCCACGAGGCGCTGAACTTCGCCGCGATCTGGAAGCTGCCGGTCGTCTTCGTGTGCGAGAACAATCTCTACATGGAGTACACGGCGATCCACGAGGTGACGGCCGTGAAGCATCCGGCCGCCGATCGCGCGGCTGCCTACGGGCTCGAGCGCATCATCGTCGACGGCAACGACGCCGACGCCGTCTACCGCACGGCGCAGACGGCCTTCGCCAAGGCGCGCGCCGGCGACGGCCCGTCGCTGATCGAGTGCCTCACCTACCGGCACAGCGGCCACTCGCGCGCCGACCCCGCCAAGTACCGGCCCGAAGGCGAGCTCGAGCGCTGGAAGGAGCGTGACCCGATCAAGATTTATCGCGAGCGCCTGAAGAGCTTCGGCATCGCCGAGAGCGTGATGACCAACATCGACCAGGAGGTCGCCCGCATGGTGGATGCGGCGACCGAGGCCTGCAAGGCGGCGCCGATGCCGCCCGAGGACATCCTCTTCACCGACGTGTATGCCGATGGAGGCTGGGCATGGCGGAACTGACCTATCGCGACGCGGTCGCCCGCGGCATCGCCCAGGAGATGGCGCGCGACAACGACGTGATCTTCTTCGGCGAGGACGTCGCCAAGGCTGGCGGCGTGTTCAAGGCGACGGTGGGGCTGCTCGATCAGTTCGGCCCGATCCGCGTGCGCGACACGCCGATCTCCGAGCAGGCGATCCTCGGTGCCGCCATGGGCGCCGCGATGACCGGCCTGAAACCGATCGCCGAGATCATGTTCTCGGACTTCCTCGCGGTGTGCTGGGATTACGTGGCGAACGAGTTCCCGAAGAGCCGCTACATGACCAACGGGCAGGTGAAGTGCCCGCTGGTCGTACGCACCGGCAACGGCGCCGGCTCGCGCTTCGGCGCGCAGCATTCGCAGTCCGTCGAGAACTGGTGCATGATGATCCCGGGCCTCAAGGTGGTCGCGCCGTCGAGCCCGGCCGACGTGGTCGGCCTGCTCGCCGCCGCGGTGCGCGATCCCGATCCGGTGATCTTCTTCGAGCACAAGTCGCTCTACGCCGTGAAGGGCGAGGTGCCGGACGGCGAGATCGTCGACACGCTCGGCACCGCGAAGATCCTGCGCCCCGGCAAGGACGCGACCGTGCTGGCGCTGGCCCTGATGGTGCCGCGCGCCCTCGCCGCCGCCGAGACGCTCAGCGCCGAGCACGGCATCGAGGTCGAGGTGGTCGACGTGCGCTCGCTGGTGCCGCTCGACATGCAGACCATCCTCGGCTCGGTCGCCCGCACGCATCGGCTGTTCACCGTGGAGGAGAATCCGCGGCTGTGCGGCTGGGGCGCCGAGATCGTGTCGATCGCCGTGGAGGAGGCGTTCTACGATATGGACGGCCCGCCGGTGCGGATCACCACGCCGCACATTCCGCTGCCGGCCGCCGATGCGCTTGAGGACATGGTGCTGCCGACGCCGGCCCGGATCGTCGAGACGATCCGCCGCAGTCTCGGGAGCTGATCACGCACGGCGGCGCGGGTCACCTCTCCCCGCATGCGGGGAGAGGTCGGATCGCAGAGCGATCCGGGTGAGGGGGGGCTTCCGCGAAGCAGAAGCTCGCTGAAACGCCCCCTCACCCCGACCCTCTCCCCGCGTGCGGGGAGAGGGAGTGCGTCCGTTCCGTGGCGGGCGACCGACGAGATTCGAGGAAGACATCATGTACGACAATCTGATCGCCGGCGTTCCGACCGACCTGTGGATCGGCGGCGCGTGGAAGAAGGCCTCGGACGGCTCGCGCTTCGACGTGATCGATCCGGCGACCGAGAGCGTGATCACCTCGGTGGCGAGCGGCACCGTGGAGGACGCCAAGGCGGCCGTCGACGCCGCCGCCGCGGCCGGCGCCGAATGGGCGGCCAAGAAGCCGCGCGAGCGTGGAGAAATCCTGCGCAAGGCGTTCGAGCTGTTCACCAGGGAGAGCGAGCGCTTCGCCAAGCTGATCACGCTGGAGAACGGCAAGGCGATGCCGGACTCGCGCGGCGAGGTCGCCTATGCGGCCGAGTTCTTCCGCTGGTTCGCCGAAGAGGGCGTGCGCAACCTCGGCCAGCTCTACAACGCGCCCTCCTCCGGCGCGCGCATCATGGTGCAGCACCGGCCGGCCGGCGTCGCCTGCCTGGTGACGCCGTGGAACTATCCGGCCGCGATGGCGACCCGAAAGATCGCGCCGGCGCTCGCCGCCGGCTGCACCGTGGTGCTCAAGCCCGCCTCCGAGACGCCGCTCACCATGCTGGCCCTCATGCCGCTCTTGAAGGAGGCCGGCGTGCCGGACGGCGTCGTCAACGTGGTGCCGTCGCGCCGCTCCGGCGCCGTCGTCTCGGCGATGCTGCACGACATGCGGGTGCGGGTCGTCTCCTTCACGGGCTCGACCGAGGTCGGCGTGAAGCTTCTCCGCGAGGCCGCCGACAACGTGGTGCGCCCTGCGATGGAACTCGGCGGCAATGCGCCGTTCCTCGTCTTCGAGGACGCCGACCTCGACGCCGCCGTGGACGGCGCGATGATCGCCAAGATGCGCAACCAGGGCGAGGCCTGCACGGCGGCGAACCGCTTCTATGTGCACGAGGCCGTGCACGACGCCTTCGCCGAGAAGCTCACCGCCCGCATGGCGGCGCTGAAGATGGGCAACGGGCTCGACGAGTCCGTCGCGCTCGGCCCGCTGGTCAACGCCGACACGCGCGACAAGGTGCAGGAGCTGGTCGACGACGCGGTCGCCAAGGGCGCCAAGGTGACGGTCGGCGGCACGCGGCCGGACGGAAAAGGCTTCTTCTATCCGGCGACGGTTCTCACGCACATCAGCGACGATGCCAAGCTGCTACGCGAGGAGATTTTCGGTCCGGTCGCGGCGATCAAGACCTTCAAGAGCGAGGACGAGGCGATCCGCGAGGCGAACGCCACCGAGTACGGGCTCGCAGCGTATCTCTACACCCGCGATCTGAGCCGCGGCCTCCGCGTCTCCGAAAAGCTCGACTTCGGCATGATCGGCCTCAACCGCGGCCTGATGTCCGACCCGGCGGCGCCGTTCGGCGGCATGAAGCAGTCCGGTCTCGGCCGCGAGGGCGCGCACGAAGGCCTGATGGAGTTTCTGGAGACCCAGTACGTCTCCGTGAACTGGTGAGGCCGAGGGCCGGCGACGCGCCGGCTCTCCCTCTCCCCGCACGCGGGGAGAGGCGAGGGACAAGGCCGCCGCCATGGCGGCAATCGTCTGCAGAGGTTGGGACCACGATGGACATCCTGATGCCGCAGCTCGGCGAGACGGTCGCCGAAGGCAAGATCACCACCTGGTTCAAGCAGCCGGGCGACACGGTGGCGCCGGGCGACAATCTGTTCGAGATCGAGACCGACAAGGTGTCGATGGAGGTGCCGGCGATCACGGGCGGCGTGCTGGCCGAGATTCGCGTGCCGGCCGGCCAGGCCGCGCCGGTCGGCGCGGTCGTCGCGATTCTGTCCGGTGACGGTGCCGCCGCGGGCCCCGCGACCAGCGAGACGGCCAAGACCGGCGCGCCGCCCGCCAACACGGCGGCAGCCCCGGCGCCTGCGCCCACGCAAGCGCCCGCCCAGACCAAATCAGCTCCGCCAGCGGCGCCGGCTCACGCCGCGTCGCCCGTCACGTCGAGCCTGCGCAACGGCCCGCTCGATCCGTTCCACGCGGTGCGCATGCCGGAGCGGAATTTCGGCCCGGCGCGGCTCGCCGGCGGCCGCACCATCACGCCGCTCGCCCGCCGTCTCGCCGCCGAGGCCGGCATCGACGTGTCACGGATCACGGCCACGGGCCCCTACGGCCGCATTCTCGCGCGCGACGTGCAGAGCGCCATGGCGAGTGGCGCCGCGACGGCTGGGCATGCGCTGGCGATCGGCCCGAGCGCCGAGCGCGTGAAGGCGCTCTACGAGGCGGGCAGCTATGCCGAGGTGCCGGCGGACGGCATGCGCAAGACCATCGCGGCGCGCCTCGTCGAGGCCAAGCAGACGGTGCCGCACTTCTATCTGTCGTGCGACGTGACGCTCGATCGCCTGCTCGCGTTGCGCCACGAGGCGAACGGCTCCGCCCCGCACGACCGCGACGGCACGCCCGCCTGGCATCTCTCGGTCAACGATCTCGTCGTGCGCGCGCTGGCCCGCGCCCTCGTCCAGGTGCCCGCCGCCAACGCGGTGTGGGCCGCCGACCGCATCCTGCGCTTCGATCGTGTCGACATCGGCATCGCGGTCGCACTCGACGACGGCCAGGGCCTGATCACGCCGGTGCTGCGTGACGCCGCGGGCAAGCCGATGAGCGTGGCCGCCGCCGAGACCAAGGATCTGATCGCCCGCGCGCGCGACAAGAAGCTGAAACCCGGCGAGTATCAGGGCGGTGTCAGCACGGTGTCCAATCTCGGCATGTACGGCATCAAGGAGTTCGCCGGCATCATCAACCCGCCGCAGTCGACGTTGCTCGCCGTCGGCGCCGCCGAGCGCCGGCCGGTCGAGGCGGAGGGTGGCGGCGTCCGCTTCGAGACCCGCATGACGGTGACGCTCTCCTGCGACCACCGCGTCGTCGACGGCGCGCTCGGTGCGCGACTTCTCGCCGCGTTCAGGCACGCGATCGAGCATCCCACGGGGCTCCTGATGTAACGTCCGGGCGCCCCGTCACCGCCGCACGAACGCGGCGGGACCATCGAACGAACAAACAGGAGGAACGGCTATGAGACTCTTCAAGACGACGGCGCTCGCCGGTGCGGCGCTGCTCGCCCTCGCTGCCCCGGCCCTGGCGCAGGGATCCTCGGCGGCCACCTGGCCGACCCAGATGGTGCGCATCGTCGTGCCGTTCTCGGCCGGCAGCGTCACCGACACGCTCGCCCGCATCATGACCGACAAGCTCGCCGAGATGTGGAAGCAGCAGGTCATCGTCGAGAACCGCCCCGGGCTGCCGGGCACGACGAGCGTCGCCAGGGGCCAGGCCGACGGCTACACGCTCATGCTCACCTCCAACGGCCACACCATCGCCAAGACCATCAACAAGAACATCTCCTTCGATCCGGTGGCCGACTTCGCCGGCGTGACCAAGATCGCCTCGGTCCCGATGGTCGCCGTGGTGCCGCCCGACCTGCCGGCCAAGAACCTCGCCGAGTTCATCGCGCTCGCCAAGGAGAAGCCGGGCAAGCTGAACTTCTCCTCGGCCGGTCTCGCGTCCACGACGTTCCTCTCGGCCGAGGTGCTCAAGCAGGCGGCCAAGATCGACGTCCAGCACGTCCCCTACAAGGGCACACCGGAGGCGACCACGGCGGTGATCCGGGGCGACTCGCAGCTCTATTTCACGCCGATCCCGCTCGCCCAGGAGCTGACCGCCGGCAACAAGGTGCGGGCCATCGCGATCAATTCCGGCACCCGCAGCGACCAGATGCCGGACATCCCGACCGTCAAGGAGACGGTGCCGTCCTACGACTACGACTCGTGGTTCGCGGTGCTGGCGCCGGCCGGCACGCCGAAAGACGTGATCGCCAAGGCGAGCCGCGACATCGCGACCGTGCTGAAGATGCCCGACGTGATCGAGAAGGTGAAGCAGCAGGGCGCCGTGCCGGCGCCGACCTCGCCGGAGGCGCTCGACGCCCAGATCAAGCGCGAGGTCGAGCTCTACGCCAAGCTGCTGCAGGAGGCCGGCGTCGCGGCGAAGTGATCACGTGTGTCGGGCGGTCGGTCTCCGACCACCCGGCCCGTTCCTCAACGCGCCGCGGCGAGCCCGCGGCGCGTCTTTCCTTTGTGGGCCGCGACGCCGGTCGAGCCGCGCACGACCAGCTGGACCGGGAGCACGATGCGGACCGGACGCCGCTGCCGCGCCGCGCCGCCCTCGATCGCCTCGATCAGCAGGCGCGCCGCCTCCCGGCCCGCCTTGTACTGCTGGACCCGCACGGTGGTCAGCGCCGGCACAAAGCGGTCGGCGTAGGGCATGTCGTTGAAGCCGGTGACCGAGACGTCCTCCGGGCAGCGCAGGCCGTAGCGCTGCAGCACGTCGATCACGCCGACGGCGAGGCGGTCGTTGGCGCACAGGATGGCCGTGAAGTCGCCGGTGCGGGCGAGCAGCGCCTCGGCGCAGCGCGCGCCCTCCTGCTCGTTGAAGCCGTCCGCGAACACCATAAGCCGCTTGTCGAGCGGCAGCTTGAGCTCCCGCCGGGTCGCCTCGAACGCCTCCCAGCGCGTGTAGCCGGTCGATATGGTGCGCGGCCCGGCGATGTTGGCGATGCGCCGATGGCCGAGCGAGACGAGATGCGTCAGAGCATGGCGAATGCCCGCGCGCTCGTCGAAGATGACGCAGGGTGCGATCGGCTTCTTCGTCTCGCGGAACACCGTGACGACCGGCACGTCGCCGATCCGCGGAATGAGCTTGTCCTCGAAGCGGCTGCTCGCGAGCGCGAGCCCGTCGACGGAGCGGGCCAGCATCGACGCGACGATCTCGGACTCGCGCCCTTCGTCGCCGTCCGTGTTGGCGAGCACGACGGCGTAGCCGCGCTCGCTGAGCACGTCCTCGACGCCGCGGATCATCGGCGGGAACACCGGATCGGTGATGTCCGGCACCACGATGCCGATCGTGCGCGAGCGATTGGTGCGCAGCGAGGCCCCGGCCGCGTTGGGGCGGAAGCCGAGCTTCTGCGCGACCTCGGCGACCTTGGCGGCGACATCCGGCGAGATCAGATGGCAGGTCTTGGGGTCGAGCGCGCGCGATACCGTCGACACGTGGACGCCGACGATCCGGGCGATGTCGCTCATGGTCGGACGGCTGCGCATGTCCGGTTCGCCGTGGCCCCGTCGTCGTGGCTGAATGTCGCGGGGATTGTATTTGCACGGTCGAGACGACGCAATGCAATCCATTGCATTGGCAGTGCGGGCGATGCCTCGGGTCTCGGCGACGCGAGACGCCGGACGAAGACGATCAGGACGAACGACGGTCAGGACGGCGCGACGGCCCGGACCGCCGGGACAGCGGCGGCGGGTCCCGTCAATCCGGCTTGATGCCACCGTCGTGCACCAGGGCGCGATACTTGGCGTGCTCGCTCGCCGTGTAGTCGGCGAGCTCGCGGCGCGTGCCGTCGCCCGGCGTCACGCCGACGCTGCGCAGCCGCTCGATCACGTCGGGCGACGCGAGGGCCGCCTGCAGCGCGGTGCTGAGCGTCGCGAGGATCCGCTCCGGCGTCCTGGCCGGCGCGAACAGCGCGTACCACCCGTTGACGTCGAGATCGGCGACGCCGACCTCCGCGAAGGTCGGAACGTCGGGGAAATCGGGGTTCCTTCGCTTCGCCGAGAGGGCGATGGGACGCACCTTCGCGCCCGCGATCAACGGCGTGGCGTTGGTGGTCGAATCGAAGATCACGTCGAGCCGCCCGGCCATCAGGTCGAGAATGTGCGCGCTGCCGCCCTTGTAGGGCACATGGACCATGTCGAGGTTGTTCTTCAGGCAGAAGCTGACGCCGGCCATGTGTAGCGGCGAGCCGTTGCCCGACGAGCCGTAGGTCACGCGCCCGGGATTCGCCCTGGCCGCGTCGATCACATCCTTCAGCGTTCGGAAGGGCGCCCCCTCGTGCGTGATCACGACCATGGGGGCGGTGCCGATCAGCCCGATCGGGGCGAAATCGTCCACCGGGTGGAAGTCGGTCTTGACCAGCAGCGGCGTCACGGCGTTCGAGGCGAAGCCGCCGAGAAACAGCGTGTGGCCGTTCGGCGCGGCGCGCGCCGCCTGACTGGCGCCGATCAGCGTGCCGGCCCCTGGCCGGTTGTCGATGATGACCTGCTGCTTCAGGCGGTCGGCGAGCTTCTGACCGATCAGGCGGCCCAGCATGTCGTTGGCGCCGCCGGTCGGATACGGCACGATCAGGGTGATGGGCCGCGACGGCCATGCCTCGACGGCCTCGGTGTCGTCGACACCGGCGAGCGGCCACGTCAGCGCCGCGGCGACACCGATCATCGCGGCGCGTCGGCTGCCGCACGGAGACGCTTCGGATCGGGTCGCCGGGCCGGCCGGCAACCGAGCCGCGAGATACCTCGACACGCGGAAGACGCCGGTCGATATCACGTCCGCACACCTCCCATCTCGACTCGATCGACGATCGAATCTGCGCGCATGCGAGGTTCGCCCTGTCCAGCATGTAAGGACGTTCGACGCGCGCTGACAAGAGTGGCGGCGGATGTGAATTTCGAGCCGGCGATTCCGCCGGATGGTGGTTAGCTCCCGATTAGTCGGATCGCGGCGCGGACGGTACCGTGGGGCGTCAGGCCGCCTTCCGGGTTCCCCAGGCCGGGAACGGATCGTCGAGGCGCGCCCAGGCCTCCGGCTGGAAGGCCTCGGTCTCGACCAGGCAACGTTCGAGCATCGTCGCGATGCGGGCCCGGTTCATGGTGCCGAGCGTGCCGATGAAGACCAGCTCCTGCCGGCGGTCGCCGAACTCCGGATCCATCCTCTCCCGCATGCGCGAGAGCGCCTCGCCGTCGTCGGGCCAGTGCTTCTTCGGCACCGCCGCCCACCACAGGCCGAGCCCACGGGTCGCCACCATGGCACCGGCGAGGCTGAACTCGCCTGCCCAGTCGGGCCGCGTGGCGAGCCAGAAGTGCCCCTTGGCGCGGATCACGCCGGGCAGCGGCGTCTGCAGGAACGCGTCGAAGCGCTCCGGCACGAGCGGTCGGCGCGCCCGCCAGACGAAGCTCGTGATGCCGTACTCGGCGTCCTCCGGCACGTGCTCGGCGTGGCCGTAGAGCTCCTTGAACCACAGCGGATGCTGGTGCGCGCGGGTGAAGTCGAACAGGCCGGTGTCGAAGATCGCGTCGGGCGCGACGCGGCCGTGGTCGGCCTCGATCAGCCGCGCGTCCGGATTGAGGGCGCGCACGATGTTGCGGGCCGCCTCGCGCTGCGCCGGCGTCGCGTCGGCGTACTTGTTCAGCACGACGATATCGGCGAACTCGATCTGCTCGACCAGCAGGTTCACGAGCGTGCGCTCGTCCTCCTCGCCGGCCGTCTCGCCGCGATCGGAGAGGAAGTCGGTCGAGGAATAGTCCTTGAGCAGGTGGATGGTGTCGACGACCGTCACCATGGTGTCGAGTCGGGCGACGTCGGAGAGGCTCTCGCCCGTCTCGTCGCGGAACTCGAAGGTCGCCGCGACGGGCAGCGGCTCGGAGACGCCGGTGCTCTCGATCAGCAGATAGTCGAAGCGCCCCTCGGCGGCGAGCCGGCGCACCTCGCGCAGGAGGTCGTCGCGCAGCGTGCAGCAGATGCAGCCGTTGGTCAGCTCGACGAGCTTCTCCTCGGCGCGCTTCAGCTCGGTCCCCTCGCGCACCAGGTCGGCGTCGATGTTCACCTCGGACATGTCGTTGACGATGACGGCGACCCGGCGGCCGGCGCGATTGTTGAGCACGTGGTTGAGCAGCGTCGTCTTGCCGGCGCCGAGGAAGCCGGACAGGACCGTGACGGGGAGGCGAGTGTCGGGCATGGCGCGAACCTGAATTTATGCAATGTTATACTATAACAGTATCTACGATGAAACCGCCCGGGCGGCAAGAGCGCCGTCATCACCCGGCGTTCGCGTCGAGACGGCGGGTCAGCGAAGCACCAGGACCGCGCCGAACGGCGCCGAGGCGCCGACATGCGCGGGTGGCACCGCCCAGATCACCGGGGCGCGCGGCCGCAGGCGGGCCGGGCCGTCGAGATCGGTCAGCACCACGATGATGTCGGGCGCGTGCCGATCGGCCTCCTCCAGGAGCGGCGTGAAGTCGGTGCCGCCCGCACCGTCGAAGACGATGTCGCGCAGGTCCGAGCGGCCGGGCTCCCGATGCGCGACTTGGCGCACCCGGTCGTCGCCGATGACCAGCACGAGGCCGGCCTCCTGGCGGCGCGAGATGGCGTCGATCTCGTCGGCGAAGCGTCCCATCAGGGCGTCGTCGATGGAGCCGGAGACATCGACGACCACGGCGAGGCGCGGCACCCGCCGAGCCGTCGTCGAGCCGGGCTCCCAGGGCATCCGGCGCCCACCGGCGCGCCCCTGATTGGCGAGGTAGGAGCGTGACGGCCGCGACCACGAGAGATCGGGTTTTCGCGCGAGGCCGCGGGCGAGGCGGGTGCGCAGCACCTGCTCCCATGGCGTGTGGGAGCGCGGCAGATCGGCGATCAGGGTGCGCAGCATCGAGAAGGCGCCATCGCCCGCGTGGCCGCGCACGAGGCGCTCGCTCCAGTGTCGCATCGCCTCGGCCTCCGCCTCGGGCGCGCCGAGGGCCGCGGGGTCCGGCCGCAGATCGGCGGGCGCGTCGCGGCCGAGCACCCGGGCCGCCATGGCGCGCGGGCCGTCCTCGCGGGCTTCCGACTGCTGCACCGGGTCGGCCGGCGCAGGGCGACCGTCGGAGTCGCCGGCGCGCGCCGACGCGCCGCGATCGCTGCGCCGCGTCGAACGCCCCTGCCCCTCCGGCTCCGGTCGGCGGCGATCGTCGATCTCCCGGTAGAGCCGCTCGACGTCCCAGGCGAGCAGCGCCGCCTCGACCGTGAGCTTTTCGCCGAGCGCCCGCTCGAGCAGCCGGTCGAGCGTCACGGCGCCGGGCGGCAGCTCCAGCCAGGCGAGATGATCGAGCGTGCTGTTGACGATCGCGTCGGCGCAGATCGTGAACAGCTCGAGATCGACATCGCCGACGAGCCGCTGCAGATCGACGTAACGCTGCGCGTGGCGAAGCGCGATGTGCAGCACCTCGTGGGCGACGAGCCCGGTCTGGCGCGCCAGCGGCAGACCTGCGAAGGCCGCGCCGTAGAAGACCGCGTCGCCGTCGGTGTGGACGATGGGAGCCGCGCTGTCGGCCGGCAGGTCGTGATGCCGCACCCACAGCGCGAGCCCGCCGGTCGAGGGCGCGAACTCCACCATGCGCTGGATGGCGCGCGTGCCGCGATGCTCGTAAAGGGCCGGCGCATCGGCCGGAGCAGCATCGGGCCGGTCCGCCGTCATCGGCCCTCGCCGTCGCGGCGCCGCTCGTCCTCGCGGCGCGCGTCGTAGCGGCGATAGGCTTCGCTCGCCAGGATCGCGCCCTCGGTGCCGTCGGCGAGCGCCTTCTGCATCAGGAGCTCCATGGCGAGCGTCTGCGCCTCGCGGATCGGCAGCGGCACCGGCCCGCGGATGTCCGGAAGCTGCTCGACGATGGCGACGGCGCGGGCCATCGCGACGGTGTCGGTCGCCGCGGCCAGGAGGCCGTAGATCAGGCCATAGAGCCCGTCGAGCGTCTTCGGCAGCAGCGCCGCCGTCTCGGCGCCGGGCGCGGCGGCGAGCAGCCGCACCACGTCGGCGCCGGCCGAAATCTCGCGCAGCACGCCGAAGAACTCGGCCGCGTTGGCGGCGCCGATGCGGCCCTGCACGAACAGCCGCCGGCCCGCTTCGGAGAGGCCGGAGTTGAGCACGTTGGAGATGTCCTCCCAGCCGCGCGGGCTGGCGCCGACCAGATGGTCGGCGGCGAGCTGCGCCTGGGTGTCGTCGAGCTTGTCAGGGCGGACCTTCAGATACGCCATCACCTCGGGCGCGAAGCGGTGCTCGATCGCATAGGCCAGGAAGGCGTCGATGACGGTCTGGATGTTGAAGTGGAACATGCGGTCGGCGAGCGCCGTGCCCATGTCGTGACTGACCGCGCCGTGGAAGCTCGCATTGCCGGCAGCGACGACGAGCCAGCCGTCCGGCAGGCGGTAGTTGCCGACCCGACGGTCGAGGATCAGCGAGTAGGCCGAGATCTGGAGCCGCTGGTCGGCCGCAGTCAGCTCGTCGAGGAACAAGATGCCGTCCGGCTGGTCGGCGCCGGGCAGGAACTCGGGCGGGAACCACACGGTCTTGGCCAGCGTGTCGTCGGCGAAGATGGCGCCGCGGATGTCGACCGGCTCGATCGTCGTGAGCCGCAGGTCGACCAGCGGCACGCCGAAATGCGCCGCGACCTGACGGACGATCGACGATTTTCCGACGCCCCGCGTGCCCCACAGCATCGAGGCGCGCCGCCGCAGCACCGGGTCGGCGAACTGCTCGATCAACGCCGCCTTTGCGGCGGCGATCGAGACCGGCGGAAGGTTCAGCGGATTGCCGTGCATGGGTCCGGACCGCCCGCTCAGCCGCGCGACGCTTCGGGCGCCGTCGACGCCGCGGAGCCGGCGTCGAGCCCGGCACCCGCGCCGCCCCCCGTGTCGGCCCGGGGCCGCCACGTCGCCGTCGCGGAAACGCGCGGCAGCGGCGGGATCTCGATGCGCGGAATCTCGCGGAAGCAGAAGAAGGCGACCAGCATCAGGGGCGGCGCATGGAACAGCGCCATCCACAGGCCGGAGTTCTGGTCGAGCTCGAGCTTGGAGAGGAACAGCGTGCCGATCAGCAGAGCGAGGCTGACCAGCAGCGGCACGGCGCGGCGCAGCACCACGCCCCATCGCGCCCGGTAGAGTCGCGCATGAAACCGGCTCGGCGGCTCGGCGAGCGTGCGGGCGAGATGCGCGGCGCCCGTCGTCAGCGCGGCCTCGGCGGCGCGGCTGCGGCCGGGCTCGCGGCCGTGCGGCTTCAGGGTGCCGATCCATCTGTGGCCGTTGCGCCGCAGCGTCGACCAGTCGGTGCCGAGCACGGCGAGCAGATCCTCGGTGAGATCGAGCCGGCCGCCGTCGACCGTAGTGATCTCGAGGTCGGCGAGGTAGCGCCGGAGCGCCGGCATCTTCAGCGTCAGCACCACGTCGCCGAGCACCTCGTCACCGAGCCGAGCGATACCGTCGGTGAGCACCAGCGCGTCCGCCGCGCCGTCGGACGGATCGACGCGCCAGCTCATCCCGACCACCCAGCCGGCGCCGGTGCAGACATGCCGCTCCGGCGCGACCGCAGCGAGTCGGTCGAGCAGCGCATCGAGATCGCGACCTTCGATCTCGAGCCGCGCCGTGACGCCGGCCGGATCGTCGAGCACGCGGGTAAGGCGCCACGGCGCCTCGGCGGTCTCGGGGGCGTCGAGCACAATGGTGATGCGTTCGCTGGAACGGTCCGCGGGGGACGTCGGCGTATCGGCGTCCTCCGCGCCCGGCGCGGGGGGCTGCGGCACGAACACCAGACGGCGCGCCTGGCGGTCGCTCGCGGCCGTGTCGAGGCGCAGTCCGCGCCGCGTGAACGGCGCGACGAGCCGCAGGATCTCGTGATGGGTCATCGGTGTCATGGGCGCACCACCATCCCGAAAGACATCGTGCCGATCCGCCCGACGCGGCGCGAGAAGGAACGCGCGCGAGCCCCGTCGGGATACGCGGGCGGTTCGCGGTCGGATCACGCCAAGGTCGAAATGCGAGCCCTCGATTGGAGGTGTTATAGCCGTCGCCACACTGGAGCGTCACCCGGGCGAAAATCGCACCATGCCGGTGAGGGCGGCGAGCAGATCGAGCCCGTGCGGCCAGGGGCCGAACCCCGCCTCGGCGTTGATGTGACCCGCCTCGCCGAGATCGGCCGGCACGGCGCTCCAGGTGCGGATCCAGTGCTCGGCGCGGGAAAACCGCATCACCGGGTCGTTGTGGCTGACCACCACCAGGGCCGGGACGCCGAGCGGCCCGTCGGGCACGCGCTCCTCCGCCTCGAAGCGGCTCGGCTCGGCGGGGGCGACGAGCATCAGCCCGGCGACCTGCGGATGGCGGTCACCGGCGACGCACGCGGCGGCCAGTGCGCCGAGCGAGTGGCCGATCAGCACGGCCGGCCGCCGCCGCTCGCCGAGCAGGCGCAGGATGGCTGCGATCCACAGCTCGATGTCGGGGTCGTCCCACCGCTTCTGGGCGATGCGCTGAAAGATCGGAAGGCCGTCCTGCCAGAGGCTCTGCCAATGCTCGGGGCCCGAATCCTTGAATCCCGGCACGAGTACGAGATCGAGGCGACTCGCAGCCTGCACGAGAATGTCCCGGGTGCCTCCCGAGAGGAACGCGATCATCTCCGAAGGCCTTGATCCGTCGGGCGGACGCCCGCCCGGACAATAGGCGGGCCGGGCGACCGCTTCAATACGAGCGCAGCGCCGGGCCGCTGCGCAGAAGACGGGGGAGCCGATGCAGCGCCCAGGTGACGGCGAGCAGGTCGGCGCTGCCACCCGGGCTGAGATTCCTGCCGATGAAGGCGTCGTCCAGCGCCTCCATGCGGGCGACGAAATCGCGCGCCGCGACGCCGCCGGCCCGCTCGACGCGTGCCGCCTCGGCGCGGGCGAAGCGCAGCCCCGCGATGCCGCCGCGGGCCGCCAGGTTGGTGTCGGCGTTGCGGGCGAGGAGATGCAGGAAGGCGGCGGCGAATGCCGTGTCCTCCGCGTGGCCGTCGGAAAGCGCACGTTCGAGCACCGGCAGGGCGCCGTGCCGCACCGTGGCAAAACCGGATTCCGCCTCGCCGCGCGCACCGGTCAGGCCGTGCGCCTGAAAGAGCCGTTCGCCGGCGGTGCGCGGCTCGCCCGGCCGCCGCAGCTCGCGGGCGACGATGCCGTCGGCGATGCGGGCGACCTCGTCGCAGACGGCGTCGGCGTCGATCGGATCCGCGGCCGGATCACCGGAGGCCCACAGCCGGCCGACAGCGGTGAGCAGCAGCCCGAACGCGAAGATGCTGCCCTTGTGGGTGTTGACGCCGCCGCTCGCGGACAGCATCGCCCGCTCGCAGGCGAGGCCGGCGGGACGCGCCAGCGCGAGCACGGCATCGGCCGGCACGGCGGCGCATTCGATCCCGAGCATCACGAACTCTGCGAAGCCGGGGCGCAGCGCCGCCGCCGAACGCTCGAAGGTCGCGACGTCCATGTCGCGATGCGAGCCGGTGTTGCGGCGGTCGACGAGGCCGGGCTTCGGCGTCAGCCACACCTCGCGTAGCAGCGCCTCGACGACGAGATCGGCGAGCGAGCCGGCGAGGCGAGCCACAGTCTCTCCGCTCGTCCCCGCGCAGGCGGGGACCCAGGGGCCGCACCCCTGGGCCCTGGATCCCCGCCTGCGCGGGGATGAGCGGAATTCGGCGGCTCCGGCTTGTTCACCAGGCATCGTGTCAGTCGACCGGACAGCAGAGCCAGGCATCGACCCTCTCCTCCATCGCGGTCAGCAGCGCATCGAGCGGATGCGCACGCGAGCGGGCGCACGCATGCGCCGGAGCGTCGCAGACGAGGCAACGCCGCGGCGGCAGGCCGAGGTCGCGGCGCGACACGGCCCGGTCGCCGGGCGCGGCGACGTCGAGGTCCCACAGGCGGCCGAGCGGATGCAGCTCCTCCAGCTCGACCAGCGCCCGCTTGAGGGCGCGCGGATCGGCCGCGACCGCGATCAGCGCCTCCGGCCCGGTCGGGCCGGTTTCCGCTGCGAGCGTCGTCGTCGTGAAGCCGCGGGCGGCGAACAGCCGCTCCAGCGCCGCATGCGCGGCGGCCGCCGCCGTCCGGCTCAGCTGAGAATCCTTCACCGGCCCCGGCATCACCACCGAGAGCGTGACGAGCGACACGTCGGGCCGGGCCGCGAAGGCATCGCGACGGCGGGCGACGCGGCGCTCGCGCGCCGCCAGCATCGCCTCGATCGTCACGGCCGGACCGGCCCGACGATCGTCCGCCGCGAGAGTCTTCGCGTCGCGCGTCATCCCTTCACCTGGCGGACGACGTCGATCACCGAGCCGTCGCGGTAGCGGATGATGCCGACGACCTTGTCGAGGAACGCGATCGGCTGCGGCTTGCCGGTCAACGAGCACGCGCGGGCGTAGAGATCCTCGATCGTGGTGACCGGCAGGCCGGCCGCCTTCAGCCGCTCGGCGACATCGGGCCGCCGCGGATTGACGGCGATGCCGTGATCCGTGACCAGCACGCCGATCGTCTCGCCCGGCGTCACCACGGTGGTGCAACGCTCGACCACGGTCGGGATGCGCGAGCGGATCAGCGGGCCGACGACGATCGGCAGCGACGCGCCGGCCGCCGTGTCGGAGTGTCCGCCGGAGGCGCCGCGCATGACGCCGTCCGAGCCCGTGATCACGTTGACGTTGAAGTCGAGATCGATCTCCAGCGCCGACAGGATCACCATGTCGACCTGATCGACCGAGGCGGCCTTGGCGGTCAGATTGGCGTAGGTGTTGGTCGAGATCTCCAGGTGCTCGGGGTTCTTGCCTAGCGAGGCGGCGGCGACCGCGTCGAAGCTCTGGGTGTCGAGGATGCGGCCGACGAGCCCCTTCTCGTGCAGGTCGACGATCGAGCCGGTGATGCCGCCGAGCGCGAAGCCCGCCTTGATGCCCTTGCGGCGCATCTTCTGCTCGAGGAAGCGGGCCGTGGCGGTGGCCGAGCCGCCCGTGCCGGTCTGCATCGAGAAGCCGTCCTCGAAATAGCCGGCGTGCTCCATCACGTCGGCGGCCCAGCGCGCGATCAACAGTTCGCGCGGATTCGAGGTGATGCGCGCCGCGCCGACCGAGATCTTGGCCGGGTCGCCGATCTGGTCGACCTTGACGACGAGATCGACCTGATCCTGACGGATCGAGGCCGGGGCGTTGGGATAGGCGACGATCTCCTCGGCGAGCAAGATCACGGTCTTGGCGCGGGCGGCGTCGACCATGGCGTAGCCGAGCGAGCCGCAGCGCGACTTGCCCGACACCGCATTGGCGTTGCCGAACGGATCGGCCGTGGAGACGCCCAGGAAGGCGACGTCGATCGCGATCTCGCCGCGGTCCATCAGATGAACCCGGCCGCCATGCGAATGGATGTTGATCGGCTCGTCCATCAGGCCGTTGGAGATCGCCTCGGCGAGCTTGCCGCGCATGCCGGAGGTGAAGATCCGCCGAATGACGCCGGACCGGATGTGCTCGATGAGCGGCGTGTTGCACGACAGCAGCGACGACGGCGCGAGCGTGAGGTCGCGAAATCCCATCTCGGCGAGCTTGGCGACGACGAAGTTGATCGTCTGATCGCCTTCGCGGAAGGCGTGGTGGAACGAGATGGTCATCCCGTTCTTCAGGCCGGAGGCGCGGATCGCGTCCTCGAGCGACGTCGCCAGCTTGCGGCCGTGCTTTTCCTCGCGATCGGCGAGCCAGGGCGCGGCGGCGGCGACGCCGCCGAAGAGCGGGACGCCGGTCGGCGGGGCGAAACCGGCGAGGCGGGTCTGGATGGTGTGGGTCATGGCTTCGTCCTCGCTCACTGCCGGACGCCGGAGGCCGCGGCGCGTTGCAGCACCACGCGCGCGTGCTGGATCACCGGGGCGTCGATCATCTTGCCGTTCAGCGAGACCACGCCGAGGCCCTGCTGCTCGCCCTTCTCGGCGGCCGCGACGACACGGCGCGCGTAGTCGACCTCCTCCTGGGTGGGCGCGAAGGCGTTGTGCAGCAGCTCGATCTGGCGCGGATTGATCAGCGACTTGCCGTTGAAGCCGAGCTTCCTGATCAGCTCGACCTCCTTCAGGAATCCGTCGTCGTCGTTGACGTCCGAGTAGACCACGTCGAAGGCGTCGATCTTGGCGAAGCGGGCGGCATGGAGCACGGCGCAGCGCGCGTAGAAAAGCTCGGTGCCGTCGCCGCGCTCGGTCTGCATGTCCATCACGTAGTCGAAGCCGGCGAGCGCGATGCCGACCAACCGCTTCGAGGCGGTGGCGATGGCGACCGCGTTGACGACGCCCGATGCGCTCTCGATCGCCGCCATCAGCTTGGTCGAGCCGACCTCGCGGCCGCAGGCGCGCTCGATGCGCTCGACCTCGGCCTCCAGCGCGTGGACGTCGTCGGCCGTGTCGGTCTTCGGCAGCCGCACGACGTCGACGCCGGCCCGCACCACCGCCTCCAGATCCTTCAGGCCGAAGGGCGTCGACAGCGGGTTGATCCGCACCGCCGTCTCCATGGTCCGGTACACCGGCATCTGGAGGGCGTGGAACACCAGGAGGCGCGCCGAGTCCTTCTCGCGCAGCGAGACGGCGTCCTCGAGATCGAACATGATGGTGTCCGGCTTGAAGACGAACGCCGTCGACAGCATCGCGGCGTTGGCGCCCGGCAGGAACAGCATGCTGCGGCGAAGCGTCATGACAGGGCACTCCAGTCGGCCGTCCATTCGTCGACGGCGCGCGACACCGCCGTCTGGACGCGGGCCGCGATCACGCAGTCGAGCGCGCCCTTGTCCTCGATCATCACGAGGCCTTCCTCGATGCCGAGCTTGGCCAGGCAGTCGCGCACGACCGCCTCGATCTGGGCGCCGAACTGATGAACGACCTCGCTCTGCAGCACGACGGCGAGCTCGCCCTCGCGCGGCGATATCCTGACCATCAGGTCGCTCGACTCGAGCGTCCCGGCCAGGGCCTCTCTCACGATCTTCATGCGGTGTCCTTTCGGCGTTGCGCGGCGTCGGCGACCTTCGGCGGGGGAGCGCCCGCGGCGGGCCTCAGGCGGCGGAGGTTCGCGGCGCGCGATACTTGGTTTCCAGGAGCTGCAGGGTGGCGGGCGGCACCAGCCGCCGGATGTGGGCGAAGTCGCCGGCGGCGAGCAGCCGGCGCACCTCGGAGGCGGAGATCGGCGTCGCGTCGCATTCGGTGCGGGCGATCTCGACCATCTCGACGGGCGGCATCGGCGACACGTCGCCCATCAGCCACTCACGCATGTCCGCGTTGTACTTGAAGGTGGTCGGGCAGAACGGCTCGGTGCCGACGAAGCGATGCGTGATGCCGAGCGCCGGGGCGATGTGCTCGCGGAAGATCAGGAGATCGATCGCCGTGCAGCAGTTCTCGACCAGGCCCTTCTCCTTGAGGAAGTAGGCCGAGAAGGTGGCGCGCGACACCATGTATTCGGAGCCGTGGTGCAGCGTGGTGCGCGGGATGTCGCCGATGCCGGCGGCGACGAGCGCGTAGCGGTCGCGGTAGGAGATCAGCGACACGTCCTCGGCGACGACGAAGACGTGCAGCCAATCGCAGGCCGCGGCGGCCTGCTCGACCAGATAACGATGGCCGCGGGTGAACGGGTTGGCGTTCATCACGACGGCGCCGGTTTTCGCGCCGGGTCGGCGGAGCCGCTTCAGCCGATCGCAGTAGGTCCGAATCCCGATGGGCGTGTTCTCCATCAGGGCGACGAGGTCCGGCACCTCGGCGAGCAGATAGAAGCCGCAGGCGCGGAAGAAGTCGACGCAGTCGGGCTTGGTGTAGAGGAACAGGTGGCTGTGGCCGCGCTCGTGGGCCACGTGGCTGATCTCGGTCAGCAGGGTCAGACCGAGCGATTCGCCGCGAAGCTGAGGCGTGATCGCCGCACACTTCACGATGTTCTTCTCCAGCCCGGCACACGCGACGAGTGCATGGCCGCGTCGGAACACCACGAAGGCCTGGACGCCGGCTTCGTAGTCCAGGCCGCAGGTCGCGAGAAACCTGCGGATGTCCTCGCGCTCGTCCGGCTCGCGGGCCGGGTCGACCGTGTAGGACTGCAGTTCGGACGTCATCGCATTCACTCTCGATCGAGCGGGTGGTGCCGCCGCATTGCGGCGAAACTCCGTGCTCCGCTCGGGAGAATCGGCGCACCGCACGGGGCGGCGCGCCGATTCGGGCCTCCTCAGACGATCTGCGCCAGGAAGATCAGCACCAGCGTGACAGTGATAGCACCACCGATGCGCGTGGCGATCTGCGCAAACGGCATCAGAACCATGCGGTTCGCCGCCGTGAGGATGGCGACGTCGCCGGTGCCGCCCTGCCCGGAGTGGCAGGCGTTCACGATCGCCGCCTCGATCGGGTACATGCCGATCCGCTTGCCGACCAGGAAGCCGGTGCCCATCAGGGTCACCACGGTCGAGACGATGATGGCGAGGTGGGTGGCATTGAACGCGGCGACGAGCTTGTCCCAGGGGGTGATCGAGACGCCGACCGCGAACAGGAGCGGGAACGTCACCGAGACCTGGAAGAACTTGTAGACCACGCCGGCGCCGGCCTGAAGCTTGGGCGACACCAGACGGCCGAGCTTGATCGCCACGGCGAGGAACAGCATGGCGACCGGCCCGGGAAGCCCGGTGAGCTTGTAGACCAGCATGCCGAGCAGATAGAACGTGCAGGCCGTGATCAGCGCGCCGGCGACGACGCCGGGGCCGATCGTCGACGGGTCGACCCGCTCCTCGGTCGCGGCGACGTCGTTCGCGACGCCGGGCTGGAGCTGACCCTCGCCGGTGAGATGCGGGTAGCGCTTGCCGATCGTGTTGAGCGCGCCGGAGAGCAGGATCGCGGTGAGGCTGCCGAGCATCACGCAGGGCAGCACGGTGGCGAACATCTCGCCCTGCGGCTGATGCAGGATCTCGGAATAGCCGATCGACAGCGGGATCGCGCCCTCGCCGACCCCCCCGGCCATGATCGGCACGACGATGAAGAAGAAGGTCTCGTAGGCCGACTTGCCGAGCGCGACGCCGACCAGCGTGCCGACGATGCCGGCCGCGACCGAGCCGATGGCCAGGGGGATGAAGATCTTCAGGAAGCCCTTGATCAGCACCTGCCGGTCCATCGCGAAGATCGAGCCGACGATGATGCAGGCGATGAACAGATAGAGGAACTGGGTCTGCTTCGAGAACTCGGTGGTGACCCGCACCACCTCGGCCGGCAGCAGATGATAGAAGGCCAGCGCCGACGGGATGAAGGTGGCGAAGATCGCCGCCGCGCCGACCTTGTTGAGGATCGGCATGCGCTTGCCGAGCTCGCCGCAGGCGAAGCCGCCGACCGACAGCATGCCGATCGCCATGGTGATCTCGCCGGAGAGCTTTCCGATATACGAGTAGTAGCCGATGATGCCGACCAGGGCGACGAAGATCGGCAGCGGCACCACGCCGATATTGGTGTCGACGATCTTCCACCAGGTGCGCAGCCAGGTGCCGCGCGGCTTCGCTCGATCGACCGCGGCCATCTCGGGCAGCGATCCTTCCAACTGCAACGTCATGACATCCTCCAAACGACCGCGATTCTCACGGGATCGAGCTGCCCGCTCGTGCCGGTCCGACCAGATCGGGACCTGACACGAGGACTTCCGACGACGCCCGAACTCTCGGACGCGGACTGCTCCGCAATCGCCGTGCCACCGCGCGAGGGATTCCCAAGTGGTTAAGAAGACGTGATAATTTCCGGCGCCTCCGGATGTCTGCGGATGTCGGCGGACCTGGTTCCGGACGGTCCTTCGGACGGTTCGAAGGGGCGATTTCCGAGAATCCGGAATTCGGCGCGGGCGCGGTCGTTCTCACGGAGACGCGCGGACGGCACGCGGATGCGTAGAACTCGGGATGGCGCCGACCACCGGCGCAGGGCAGCACGTCGAAGGCGCGGCCCGTCCTCGCGGTGATCAGAACGGCGCGGCCCGCGACACCCCCGGAGATCCGCCTTGAGCCTGTTGTCTCACGTCACGATCCGCGCCCGGCTGATCCTCGCCATGGCGCTGTCGCTCCTGCTGCTGGTCGCGGTCGGCCTGTCGTCGCTCGATGCGCTCGCCACCGTGGACCGTGCCACCCGGGATCTCTACGCCCGCTGGCTGCCGGCCGTGCACGACCTCTCCGAGATCAAGTACGTGATGGCGAGCCACCGGCTGCGCTTCATCCGCGCCATTCTCACACCGGAGGTGGAGGAGCGCGCCCTGGTCTTCGACGCGGCCGAGCAGCGGCGCAGCGACGTCGCCGCGCTCAGCCGCGCCTTCTCGGCGCGCCTCTCCGATCCGGTCGAGACGCGGCGCTTCGCCGACGCGATGGCGGCCTGGGACGTCTATCTGGGCGAGGAGCGCCTGATCCGCGAGAGCCTCGCGAGCCGCTCGCCGGGCGAGATCGCGACCCTCGTCAACGGCCCGTCCCGGCTCGCCTTCGACGCCGTCTACGCGGCGATCAACCGGGCGATCGCGTTCTACAGCAGCGGCGCCGACCGCTCCGGCGCCGATGCGGTCGCCACGTTCCGGCAGGCGATGCGGCTCAACCTGACGCTGTTCGTCTTCGCGCTGGTGCTGATGGCCGGCTTCGTCGTGATCGTCGTGCGCTCGATCGGCCGTCCGATCGAGCAGATCACCGAGACGATGCGGCGTCTCGCCGAGGGCGACCGCACCGTGTCGGTCGCCGGCCTCGAGGGCACCAACGAGATCGGCCGCATGGCGGCCGCCGTCGACGTGTTCCGCAACTACCTGATCGAGCGCGACGCCGCCCGCGCGGCGTTGGAGCGCGCCTACGAGGATCTCGAGGGGAAGGTCGAGGCGCGCAGCTCGGAGTTGCGGATCGCCAACGCGGCCCTCAAGGCCGAGGTCGACGAGCGCGACAAGGCGAACCGCCAGCTCAAGTCGATGCAGGAGGAGCTGATCCGCACCGAGAACCTCGCCGTAATCGGCCAGCTTTCCGCCGGCATCGCCCACGAGCTGAACCAGCCGCTCGCCGCACTCGCCACGCTGTCGCAGAACTCGGTTCGGTTCCTCGACATCGGCGACGAGGCGACGGTGCGCGAGAATCTCGACCGCATCGTCCGCCTGGTCGACCGCATGGGCATCCTCACCAGCCGGCTGCGCTCGTTCGCGCGGCGCACCGGCGCCGAGCGCGAGGTAATCGATCTCGGCCGCTCGGTGGAGAACGCGCTCGCGCTGCTCGGCCACCGGCACGACCGCGAGCACATGCGCATCGTGCTCGATCCGTCCGAGACGCCGGTGCTGGTCCACGCCAACGCGGTCCGGGTCGAGCAGATTCTCGTCAACCTGATCTCCAACGCCTTCGACGCGACCCGCGGCGTCGCCGACGCCGTCGCCGTGATCGCCTGGCGAGCGGCGGGCGGGTGCGCCGCCCTCACCGTGACCGACAACGGCCCCGGCTTTGCGCCCGACATCCTCACCCGCATCTTCGAGCCGTTCTTCACGACGAAGTCGAAGAGCGGCGGCGGTCTCGGTCTCGGCCTCGCCATCTCGGCCGACATCGCCCGCGTCTACGGCGGTTCGCTGACCGCGACCGATGCGCCGCAGGGCGGCGCCGTGTTCACGCTGACGCTGCCGCTCGCCGACGCTTCGGGCGGGGCGGCGGCGAGCGTCGGCGAGGGCGCGTAGCCGTCAGCTCTGCTCGCTGTCGAGGCCGTGCTTCTTGATCTTGTCGAACAGGGTCGACTTCGCCGTCGACAGGGTCTTGGCGGCGCGCAGCACGTTGCCGTGATGACGGCGCAGCTCCTCGGCGATCAGCGTCTTCTCGAACAAATCGACGGCCTCGGCGAGCGGCACCGGGCGATCGTTCGCCGCGGTCGACACCTTGATGCCGAGCACGTGACGCTCGGCGCAGTTGCGCAGCTCGCGAACATTGCCGGGCCACGGATGCGCCATCAGCTCGCGCACCGTCACCTCGGTCACGGCGGGCGGCTCGCGGCCGTGACGCAGCGCCGCCTGGGTGACGAAGTGCTCGAACAACAACGGCACGTCCTCGCGCCGCGCGCGCAACGGCGGCAGCTCCAGCGTGACGACGGCGAGGCGGAAATAGAGGTCGTTGCGGAACCGCCCGGCGCCGCTCTCGGCGGCCAGATCCGCCTTGGTCGCCGCGACGACGCGGAAGTCGACCGGAATCTGCTGATTGGAGCCGAGCCGCTCGATCACGCGCTCCTGCAGCACGCGCAGGAACTTGATCTGCATCGGGATCGGCATGCTCTCGATCTCGTCGAGGAACAGCGTGCCCTGCTGGGCGTGCTCGATCTTGCCGATGCGGCGCTTCACGGCGCCCGAGAAGGCGCCCTGCTCGTGACCGAAGATTTCGCTGTCGAACAGCGTCTCCGGCAGGCCGCCGCAGTTGAGCGCGACGAACGGCCCGCGCCGGCCGGAGGCGTCGTGCAGGCATCGCGCGACCAGCTCCTTGCCGGTGCCGGTCTCGCCGAGGATCAGCACGTCGGCCGAGGTCGGGGCGATCTCCGAGACGGTGCGGCGCAACCCGCCCATCGCGGCGGAGCGGCCGATGATGCGTCCCTCCAGGCTGCCGAGCCCGGCGAGCTGCTTCTTCAGGCCACGCACCTCGAGCGTGAGGGCGCGCTTCTCCAGCGCCCGCTTCACCACCTCGACCAGATGCTGCGACGTGAACGGCTTCTCGATGAAGTCGTAGGCGCCGTCGCGCATCGCCTGCACGGCGGTCGCGACGTCGGCGTGCCCGGTCACCAGGATCACCGGCAGGGCCGCGTCCTGGGCGAGCAGGTCGCGCATGAAGGAGAGCCCGTCCTGGCCGGGGAGGCGGATGTCGCAGACGACGATGCCGGAGAAGCCCGGCCCGAGCAGCCGTTGCGCCCTCTCGGTCGACTCGACGCCGAGGCTCCTGATGCCCTCCAGCGTGAGCGCCTGGACGCAGCCGAGCCGGACGTCGGCGTCGTCCTCGATGATCAGCACCTGCGGGTCGGACACGACGAGCCTCCTGCCGAAGTGCGTGCGCGGGGGATTGGGGGGTACGCGGCTTCGGGATCCGAACGCAAGCAAGACGCAGGCGAGCGGCGCGCCGAACGCCGGAGGTTTAGTTCGGAGGAGCCATCATCAACAATATGGCAACCTACTTAGAGTCGTTTGCCGGTCCAGAGCGGTTTTCGCTGAATGCCCCACACTCCGCTCATTCCCGCGGAAGCGGGAATCCGGGGCGTCACGTGCGGCCCCCGGATCCTCGCCTTCGCGGGGACGAGCGGAAGTCGGGGTCGGTTCATGACAACCGAAAAACTGGTCTAGCCGTCCCGGAGGGGATCCGCAGAGCGACGGACCGACCAGCGCGCCTCGATCCGCGATGAACATGCCGGATATGCGACGTGGCGTCGGCGCTTCCGCGATCCGGAGCGCCGAGCCGGCGCGTTCTGAAAATGTCGCGAGCGCCGACGAAACAATCATCCGGACGTGTGAAGGAGCACATCGGCGACGCATTGCGTCGTTCGGGCGACGAGGATCGGCGATGTCCGGATCGCCGGACGTCGTTTCGCTGAATTTTCCGGAAATCCAGCCGAGGAGCGCGCGCTGGTCGTCACACTCGCTTAACGAATGGAAGCCCATTCAGCCGGTTGCAGTCGCATGCGTGCGAGCCTCGCTCTGGCACGCCGCTTGCGACGCGGCGTCGCTGGCGTGAGCCGGTGGCGTGAGCGCGCGACATCGCGACCACGCGACATCGTGAACACGTGATCACGATCTGGTCGGCTCCGCGTGCGATGCAGATTGCGGGACGTGACGTCCCTGGTTACCAACACCGGCCCGCTCGGCCCGCGCATCGATTCGCGGAGCGGAGCGACCGGACCGGGCGGCACCGGCCGCCCCGTTTCCTCGGGTTTCGAACAGGCAGGTTCATCATGCGCCGTTTTCGTCGAGCCAAGATCGTCGCCACCGTCGGGCCGGCCAGTGCCGCGCCCGAGATGCTGCGCGCCCTGCTGCTCGCCGGCGTCGACACGTTCCGGTTGAACTTCAGCCACGGCACCCACGAGGATCACGCCCGCGTCCACGCCGCGATCCGGGCGCTCGAGCAGGAGATGGGCTGCTCGGTCGGCATCCTGCAGGACCTGCAGGGCCCGAAGATCCGCGTCGGCACCATCGCGGGCGGCGCCATCGTGGTGGAGGCGGGCGACCGCATCCGTTTCGTGCGCACCGGCGCCGACGGCGACGCGATGTCGATCCCCCTGCCCCATCCCGAGATCTTCGCCGCCGTGCTCCCCGGCCACGAGCTGCTGATCGACGACGGCCGGGTGCGCGTGAAGGTGACGGGCCTCGGCGACGACACGATCGACGCCGAGGTGCTGCTCGGCGGCACCATCTCCAACCGCAAGGGCGTCAACCTGCCCGGCACCGTGCTCGACGTCTCGCCGCTGACCGAGAAGGACCGCCGCGACCTCGCCTTTGGGCTCGAGCTCGGCGTCGACTGGGTGGCGCTGTCCTTCGTGCAGAAGGCCTCCGACGTGATCGAGGCGCGCCGGCTGGTCGGCGACCGCGCCGGGCTGATCGCGAAGATCGAGAAGCCGAGCGCCATCGAGGCGATCGACGACATTCTCCGGCTCTCCGACGGCGTGATGGTGGCGCGCGGCGATCTCGGCGTCGAGATCCCGCACGAGCACGTCCCGGGCCGCCAGAAGGAGCTGGTGCGGGCCTGCCGCCAGGCGGCCAAGCCCGTGATCGTCGCGACCCAGATGCTCGACTCGATGGTCGGCGCCCCGACGCCGACGCGCGCCGAGGCGTCCGACGTCGCCACCGCGATCTACGACGGCGCCGACGCCGTGATGCTCTCGGCCGAGTCGGCGACCGGCAAGTATCCGGTCGAGACCGTCGCCATGATGGACCGGATCATCCGCGCCACCGAGGCCCACAAGCTCTATCACTCGATCGTCCAGGCCTCGCAGCCCGGCACCGAGGAGACGGCGCCGCACGCCGTCGCGGCCGCGGCGGCCGATCTCGCCGAATCGGTCGGCGCGCCCGTCATCGTCGCCTTCACGTCGTCCGGCACCACGGCGAGCCGCATCGCCCGCAAGCGGCCGGCGCTGCCGATCCTGGCGATCACGCCGCACCGGGAGACGGCGCGCCGCCTGTGCCTGCTGTGGGGCGTCCACGGCACGCTGGCCGGCGACGTCGGGTCCTACGAGGAGATGGTCGAGCGCGGCATGGCGGTCGCGGCCGGCGAGGGCTTCGCCCAGCCGTTCGACTTCGTCGTCATCGTCGCCGGCGTCCCGTTCGGGCGCGCCGGCACGACCAACAATCTCCGCGTCGTCCAGATCTCCGACCGGCGCGAGTCCTGATCAGGTCGAAGCATCCTGCTCACGGGGGCGCCCGGCGGTGGACGCTGCGGCGCCCTCGTGATCACCACACGTAGCGCAGCGTGCCCTTGCCGGCGTAGGTGGAGGTGGTGTTCGAGAGCTCGCCCTCGAACGTGCCGGCGAGCGAGATGCCGTTGCGCCAGCGAATCTCGGCGCCGGCCGTGGCGAGCGCCGAGTCGGCGGCGGGCCGCACCCCGTTCACCGTGAAGGTCGCGCCGGGCAGCATCTGGAAGGCCGCCGACACGGGCCGGTCCGTGTTGGTGTCGTGCGCCCAGGCGAGCCGCCCCCGCAACGTGATCAGGCCGTCGCCGAGCAGGCCGTGAGCGAGCGGCACGGCGGCGTCGAGCCGGACGCCGAGCTCGCTGCGCAGATTCGTCGTCGTCTGCGCCGCATAGGCGAGCGCGAACTGGCTGCTGCCCGACGCGACGCTCTCCTGATAGCCGGGCAGATGGACGCTCGACACCTGCAGGGCGCCGTAGGGCGCGATCCCCATCGTGGCGTTCAGCCACGGCGCGATGCGCCAGCCGGTCTCGGCGCGGCCCGACAGCGTGCTCGCCTTGTAGCGCGCCGAGAGCTTGTCGAAGCCGGCGACCGAGACGGTGCGCTCGGTCTCGACGTCCTGCCAGCCATAGGCGAGCGCGCCGGAGACATAGAGAGGGCCGGCGGCGTGGCGGCCGTAGACGCCGGCCTGGAGCACGTCGGCGCGACCGCTGCCGAGCCCGTCCGCCACCGCGAAGTCGAAGCCGGCGCCGCCGAGCGCGACGCCGATCCGCGTGTCCGGCGCGACGCGGCGGTCGGCGCCGACGACGGTGCCGTAGACCCGGCTGGTGGTGGCGCTCGCGCCGACCATGCCGCTGCCGTTCACGGTGCTGGTTCCGCCGTAACCGGAGGCCCACACGCCCCAGCGCTCGCCGACGCGATCGAACTGCCGAGACGCAGCTCGCGCGTCGGCCGGCGTCACAGCCGCGTAGGCGGCGCGCACGGCGGGATCGCGCAGCGCCGCCTCCTCGGGTGCGTAGGCCGTGACGCCACGCTCGCTGCCCGGATTGCCGGCGTCGCCCGAGACCGGGTCGAGCATCATGACGAACTGCTGCATGGCGCCGAGCGACACCTGCGTGCCGGCGGCGCCGGGCTGACCCGAGACCTGATTCAACGCAGTCGAGAGCTGCGGCCCGCGCGTGTTGAGGAGCACGTCGAAGCCGGCCGGCGGCGTCGCGCCGCTTTCGACCGCACGGTTGATCGCGCCGGCGACACTGGACTGGTTGCCGCTCGCGCCGGCGGGGAGCTGGAGCGTGTCCGGATCGAGCACCAGATAGACGTTGGTGGCGTCGTAAGTGAGACGCGAATTGCGCACGTCGGACCCGAAGCTGCCCGTGACGGCGAGCCCGGCGAATTGCGTGCCGGCGAAGCCGCCGGCTGCATTGACGATCGTGTAGCTGCGCGGGCGAAAGCTGCCCGGCAGCGCCGCCGCCTGCACGGTCGCGCCCGTGAGAGTCGCGACGCCGGTGACGTCGGTGCGATCGGCCGCGCTCGGCGACACCTCGACCCGGTAGGTCGAGCCGGCCGCGAAGCTCAGGTCGCCGGCCACCGTGAGGGTGCCGATCGAATGGCCCGGCGCCAGCGTCGCGCCGCCGGCGATCGTCGTGGTCGAAACCATGCCGGTGCCGGCGAGCGTCGTGCCGCTGGTCATGGTCAGGCTGCTGGAGGCGGCGATCGAGCCATCCACCACCAGCGCGCCGCCGCTCACGGCGGTCGCGCCCGTGTAGGTGTTGGTGCCGGCGAGCGTCAGCGTGCCGGTGCCGGTCTTGATCAGCGACGCGCCGCTGCCGCCGCCGATGCCGCCATCGGCGACCACGCCGCTCACGAGGGTCGACAAGTTGTTGCCGCCGACCATCAGCTCGTCGGCGCCGAGATGAAACGTGCCGGCGCCGGCGATCGAGCCGGCGGTGAGCTTGCCGTCGCCGCTCTGCCCCATCGACCTCGAGAAATCGACCGAGGCGCCGGCGTTGTTGACGATGGTGGCATTGCCGGCCGTGCTGTTGTCGATGAACGACACGCTGACATTATTGACGATGGTGGCGCTGCCGGCCGTGCTGGAGTGCTCGAAAACGAGGCCGCCATTGTTGGTGATGGCGGCATTGCCGGCCATGCTGCTGTCGTGGAACGTCACGCTTCCATTGATGGTGATGGTGGCGCTGCCGGCCGTGCTGGAATGATCGAACGAGATGCCGCCATTGTTGACGATGACCGCATTGCCGGCCGTGCTGACGTTCTGGAAAAACAGGACACTGTCGTTGGTGATGGTGGCGCTGCCGGCCGTGCTCGCGTTGCTGAAGTACACCCTGCCGAGGGCGCTGTTCGTGATGCTGGCGTCCGCAGCCGTGCTGTGATCGTAAAAAGTAACCCATCCGTCATCGTTGATTATGGTGGCGCTGCCGGCCGTGCCGGTGCTGAAGAAGTCCAGACTGCCGCGGTTTGTGATGCTGGCGCCCCCGGCGGTGCTGGTATTGGTGAAATACAGACTGCCGCGGTTGTCGATGGTGGCACTTCCGCCATTGACGACGATTCCCGCCCCGTCGAAGGTGATCTGAAGGAGGTTGATGAAGCTGTAGTTGCTCGCCCCGCCGTTGAACGTCCAGCCCCCGACCGTGGTGTTGCCCGAGAACAACAGGGCGGTGACGGCGGACGTGTCGAAATAGGCCGTGCCGGTCGGCACGCTGCCCGTGCTCCAGTTGGCGGCAAGATTGTATCTGTCCGAAACCGGATTGGTGAGCCAAGTCGCGTCCTGGGCCCGCGCTGGCCCGGTGGCGGGCAGCACCGTGGCCATGACCAGCGCAGTCGACGCCAGCAGGGTGGCCCGCACGCGCCGCCGATCGTTCTGTTGTTCGCTCTTGGTCACCGCCGGGCTTCCCCTCGCCATCGCGGGCCCGCCGCCCCGGACCGGGGACAGGGCGAACCTTCGTTCCGGCCTCCGGGAAGGCCCGGCGGCTGGTGCGATGGTGGAAAAGGGCGGCGGCGATGTCCTGAAACGGCGCGGAGGCGATTCTGAAATTTCCCTGAAATTTGCGCTTTCAGGGCGCCGTCGTTACCGTCGAGGCACACTCCGTCTGGTATCCCGGCGCGGCGTGGGAGAGCAACGAGGCTCCTGCGGTGGAATGATGCTTTGCTTTTGCGGCTGTCGACTGGATCTCGACCGGGCCGAGCTGCATCGTCCCGATGGCGGGGTCGTGAAGCTGCGCCCGAAGACCTTCGAGATTCTCCGGCTGCTCGTTCAGAATGCCGGCCGCGTCCTGCGCAAGCAGGAGCTGATGGAGGCGGTGTGGCCGAACGTCCATGTCGGCGACGACAATCTCTTCCAGTGCATTCGCGAGATCCGCGCGGCGCTCGGCGACGACAAGCGGGAGATGGTCAAGCTCGTCTCCGGCCGCGGCTACCTGTTCACGGCCGAGGTGACGGCGGCACCGTCCGCCCCGGTGCGTCCCGCGGTGCCCCCGGCGGCCGAGTCCGTGCCGGCCGAGCCCACCCTCCCCGCAGTGCCATTGGCCGCGGCAGAGCCCGCCGTATCTGAGGCGGTCGCCGAGGCCGCGCCCCCTGCCCCGCGCCCCGAGCCGCAGACGCGGCCGGCGGCACAGCCCCGCGTCGACCTCCCGTCCGGGCGAGCCGAGCCCCCGCGCGTCCGGCTTCGCCTGCGGCGGCCGGCGGCTGTCGCCGCGGGGGTCGCGGTCGGTGCCGTCGTCGCGCTCGCGGCGGCCGCGCAAGTCTTCCCGCAGGTGATCCGACCCGACCTCGTGTTCCGGCGGGCGCCGCCGACGCTCGCCGTGACGGCGATCGTCGACGCGAGCGGCGACCCACGCGGCGCCGGCGTCGCGGCCGACGTGACGGCGCGGCTGACCGACGGCTTCGCCCGCATCGACACCATCCGGGTGGTGACACCGCGCCCCGCAGAGCACGCCGCCGGCGTCGCGTCGGCCGTCCTGTCCCGTGCTCCGTCTGACTACGAGCTGCACGGCGAGCTGCAGCGCGCCGGGCAATCATGGGTCCTACGGGCTCGCATGATCCGCACCGCGACCCGTGAGGTCCAGGCGGTCGCGACCGTTTCGGTCGATGCCGACGCGCCCGATCTGCAGCTCCAGCAGTCGCGGCTCGCCGCCGGCGTCGGCCATCCGCTGGCGCGCCGGCTCAACGAGAGCCTGGAGACCGGCGGATCAACGACCACGACCACGGCGGCGAGTGCCGGCCGCGCCAAGGTCGTCATCGAGCAGGCCACCGCGGCGATCAACCAGACGTCGCGCGAGCGCTTCGGCATGGCGCAGGGCATGCTGAAGGACGCGCTCGCCGCCGAGCCGGACAATGTCTACCTCGCCGTCGCGCTCGCCGCGCTGCAGATGCGCGGCATCCAGATGGTCTGGTACACGCCGGACGAGGCCGCGGCCGCCGAGGCGCAGGCCGGCGCGGCGCTCGCGCGCGCCCTCGCGGCCAAGCCGAGCTCCATCGCGGTGCTCGAGACGCAGTGCCGCTTCCTCAGCGCCACCAACCGATTTGTCGAGAGCCTGGTGAGCTGCGCGCGGGCCGCGAGCCTCGATCCGTGGAACGGGCTCGCGCTCTATCTGGTCGGCCTCGGCCAGCTCCATCTCGGCCGCTTCGAGGATGCGCTCGCGACCTTCCGGCAGGCCGACCAGTTCGACACCCCGGCGGGGTCGCGCTGGACCTGGCGGCTCGGCGCCGGGTGGGCGCATCTGATGCTCGGCCAGGGCAGCGACGCCGTGCCGTGGATCGAGCGGTCGATCGCCATCACGCCGGGCACCGGGCGCTCGCACATGCTGCTCGCGGCGGCCTATCAGCAGGCGGGTCGTGGCGCGGAGGCGCGCGCGGCCATGCTGGAGGGCCTGCGGCTGCGGCCCGGCACGACGGCGCTCACCGTGATGCCGCCGACCAAGAACGCCAGTCCGATCTACGTCGAGACGGCGGCGCGGGTCGTCGCCCTGATGGTCGCGGCAGGCCTGCCCGAGGAGTGACCCGGCCAAAGCCCCCGTCCGAAGGGCGCGGCCGGCCGGACTTCGATCGCCGAGCCGCCCACCGCGTGAGCGGCCGTTCCGATCATCATGGTCTGCGGGAAAGTGGTGGGCGCACAAGGACTCGAACCTTGGACCCGCTGATTAAGAGTCAGCTGCTCTACCAACTGAGCTATGCGCCCGCACGCCTTGGCGGCGCGCGTCTGTAGCAAACGCTGCCGGCCGTGTCCACCGCGTCGCGTCACAAATCGTGCATGCGCCGAATGCGTCCGGCCGGCTCCGCCGGGCCGGTGCGCGTTTTCGCCCGCGCGCCGCGGCGCTCGCGCGGTGAGCCCGGCTCTCGCCCGGCCCGAAAAGACGTCGGCCGCCGGGCCGAAACCCGGCGGCCTTCGAGGCCCTGCCGTCGCTGGGGGGGCTGGGGGGAGGCATCGGGGTGCGACGCCGGGCCTCTAGTCGAGCCGCGCGGCATCATGCTCGCGGCGTAGGCGAATCTCCTCGTGTCGGCTCGTCGCTGCGTCTCGTCCGCGGGCGGCCGTGTCGGCGAGTCCGAATCAGAGCCGCTCCTCCATGGGGCCGAGCGGTCGGCGATCGTCCGAGCGCCGCGACGAGCCCGAGGGGCCATAGCCGCGCCGGTCGTCGTCGCGGCGGCCTTCCCGCCAACCGCGCCAGTCGTTCCGGCGCCAGTCGTCGTCGCGCCAGTCGTTCCGGTTGTAGCCATCGCGGCCGTAACCATCGCGGCCGTAGCCGTAGCGGTCGTAGCCGCGCCCGTAGCCATGACCACCGTCGCGCCACTGATCGGGGCCGCGGAAGCCGTGGCGACCGTGGTCGTGGAACCGGTCGTGCGGGCGGCCGCCGTGGTGCCAGCCGTGGTGTCCGTGCGGCCCGCGACCGTCGCGCCCGGCGTAGCCGTCCCGTCCGGCGAAGCCGTCTCGGCCGGCGTAGCCGGACCCGAAGGGCCGCGCCAGGGACCAGAAGCGGCGCTTCTGCGATTCGTCGAGCCCGTTCACCAGCGGCGCCGTGGCGTCGGCGAGATCCTTCAGGGCGGCGGCCCGGCGGCTCGCCCGGTCGGCGAAGCGCTGCAGCCGGTCGAGCGGATCGTCGCGCTCGGTGCGGTCACGGTCGGTGCTATCCCGGTCGGCCCGGCGCTCGCGCATCCGGTCGCGGAACTCGGCGCGGGCGGTGGCGCGCTCCTCCATGAACTCCCGCCAAGCGCGCTCGAACGCCGGCCAGGCCTTCTCCTGCTCGGGGCTGAGCGCCAGGCCGGCGCGCAGCGCCGCGATGCGGGCATCGCGATAGGCCTGGGCATCGCTCGCCGTTCCCGGAGCCGTCCGGGCCTGGGGGGCGGGAGCGGGCGCCGACTGCGCCGGGGCCGTCTGGGCCGGCGGCGTCGAGCTGGACGGACCCTGCTGCGCCAGAGAGAACCCGGTTCCCGCCAGCGCGAGCACGGCCGTGCCGGCGAGGAGTGACTTCCACATGACCGTCTCCCGTCGATTACTATGATCACGCTAGTATTCGTCGCCCGGACCGGCAAGTTAAACTTGGGTAAGAATTACGAACCGGCAATGTTCGCCACCATTTCGTCACCGGGATTTGTCCGCGGCATGGCACAGCGGCGGCACCGGGGTGCCGCCCGTCACCCCGCACGGCCCATAATCCCCTGCAAAGTCGCGAATAAACGCCTGCGTTAACCAGTCGGTAACCATGAACCCGGCAAATTTTGCCGGGGGCCGGCTTTTTAGCCGGCGCGCGTGCGCGGGGCGGGGTCATGTCGGACGTAGCGGCGGGTCAGGGCAGATCGAGATTCAAGGTCCCGAGCCTGCACGATATCGGCCAGACGCTGAGGTCGGGCGACATCGCGCTCGCCATCGGCGTGATGACCGTCCTGGTCGTCCTCATCCTGCCGCTGCCGCCGCTGCTGCTCGACTTCGCGCTCGCCATCTCGATCATCACCTCGGTGCTGATCCTGATGACGGCGCTGTTCATCCACACGCCGCTGGAGTTCTCGGTCTTCCCGACCGTGCTCCTGATGTCGACGATGCTGCGGCTGTCGCTCAATCTCGCCTCCACCCGCCTGATCCTGTCGCACGGCCACGAGGGCACGGCCGCCGCCGGCCACGTCATCGAGGCGTTCGGCAACTTCGTGATGGGCGGCAACTTCGTCATCGGCATCATCGTGTTCACGATCCTGGTGATCGTGAACTTCGTGGTGATCACGAAGGGCTCGGGCCGCATCGCCGAGGTGGCGGCACGCTTCAACCTCGACGCCATGCCGGGCAAGCAGATGGCGATCGACGCCGACCTCTCGGCCGGCCTGATCGACGAGAAGGAGGCGCGCATCCGCCGCAAGAACCTCGAGGACGAGAGCTCGTTCTACGGCGCCATGGACGGCGCCTCGAAGTTCGTCCGCGGCGACGCCATCGCCGGCCTGCTGGTCGTCTTCATCAACATCATCGGTGGCATCATCATCGGCATCGCCCAGCAGGGCATCTCGTTCGCCGAGGCCGGCCGCACCTACACGCTGCTCACCGTCGGCGACGGCCTCGTCACCCAGATCCCGGCCCTGATCGTGTCGACCGCGGCGGGCCTCCTGGTGTCGAAGGCGGGCCTCTCCGAAGCCGCCGACAAGGTGCTGCTCCGCCAGCTCTCCGGCTATCCGAAGGCGCTCGGCATGTCGTCGGCCGTGATGCTCGCCATGGGGCTCCTGCCGGGCATCCCGATGCTGCCCTTCTTCCTGCTCGGCGGCGGCGCCGGCGTGCTCGCCTATGTGATCGACAAGCGCGCCAAGGACGAGGTGCAGGTGGCGACGACGACCTCGGCGGCGGCCGCCGCCGCGGCGCCCGCAGAGGAGCCGATCTCGGCCGCGCTGAAGATCGACGACCTCAAGATCGAGCTCGGCTACGCGCTGCTGCCGCTGGTCAACTCGCCGGACGGCAGCGATCGCCTCACCGAACAGATCAAGGCGCTGCGCCGCTCGCTCGCCATGGACATGGGCTTCGTCATGCCCGCCGTGCGCATCCTCGACAACGTGCAGCTCGACGCCAACAGCTACGTCATCAAGATCAAGGAGGTCGAGGGCGGCACCGGGCGCGTCTGGCCGGGCCAGTACATGGCGATGGATCCGATGGGCGGCCAGGTGAACCTGCCCGGCATGCACACGACCGAGCCGACCTTCGGCCTGCCCGCCACCTGGATCGACGCCAGCCTGAAGGAGGAGGCGGCCGTCAAGGGCTACACCGTGGTCGACGCCGCGACCGTGCTGGCGACGCATCTCACCGAGCAGCTCAAGGCCAACATCTCCGAGCTGCTGTCCTATGCCGAGGTGCAGAAGCTCTTGCGCGAGCTGCCCAAGGAGCAGGGCGAGTTGGTCAAGGAGATCGTGCCCGGGCAGATCACCATCACGGGCATCCAGCGGGTGCTGCAGCTCCTGCTCACCGAGCGCATCTCGATCCGCGATCTCGGCACCATCCTGGAAGGCGTCGCCGACGCACTGTCCTTCACGCGCAGCCCCAACGTGCTGGTCGAGCATGTGAGGAGTCGCCTCGCCCGCCAGATCTGCGCCCAGTACACGACGCCGGCCGGCCACCTGCCGCTGATCGCGCTCTCGGCGCGCTGGGAGCAGGCCTTCGCCGAGTCGATCGTCGGCCAGGGCGACGACCGCCAGCTCGCCATGCAGCCCTCACGCCTGTCCGAGTTCATCACGCTGGTGCGCGAGCGCTTCGAAGAGGCGGCCCGCATGGGCGAGGCGCCCGTGCTGGTCACCTCGCCCGGCATCCGGCCGTTCGTGCGCTCGATCGTCGAGCGATTCCGGTCGCAGACGCCGGTGCTCTCGCAATCCGAGATCCATCCGCGCGCCAGGCTGCGGACGGTGGGCAGCATCTGATCAGCCTGACGTCGATCTGCGCTTCGAAGCGCCCCGGACGCGGCCCGTCCGGGGCGCTTTTGCGTTCGGTGCAGCCGCGGCGTTCGGCACGGCACTTGCTATGCAAGGCGGCCACGATCGAGGCCGCGACGGCCCGATCGACCCCTGCCGGTCCGGACACCCCCGCTCCGCCGATGTTTTGGAGGTCCTCATGATCGATCATCCGCGCGCCCGCGCGTCTGCGCTCACGCGCCGTCACGTGCTGATCGGCGGCGCCGCTGCCGGCGTGCTCGGCACGCTGCACGATGCGGCGGCACAGACGGCCGCCAAGGTGACGATCGCGATGTCGCTCGGCGACGTCCCGCGGTTGTGGGCGGGGCCGGACGGCGGCTTCGAGGGCCTGCGCTTCGGCGGCTACACGGTGTTCGACGCGCTGGTCTCCTGGGATCTGTCCGCGGCCGACAAGCCGTCGACCCTGGTGCCCGGCCTCGCCGAGTCCTGGAGCATGGACCCGGCCGACCGCACCCGCTGGATCGTCAAGCTGCGGCCCGGCGTGACCTTCCACGACGGCACGCCGTTCGATGCCGACGCGGCGGTGTGGAACTTCGCCTCGGTGTTCGACGACAAGGCGCCGCAGTATCTCGCCCAGCGCGCGCTCGGCATCCGGGGCCGCCTGCCGAGCGTCAAGGGCGCCGAGAAGATCGACGCGACGACGATCGCGATCCTCACCCATGCCGAGGATTCGCTGCTCCCGTATCAGCTCACGTTCCTGCTGTTCGCGAGCCCGGCCCGCTACGCCGCGCTCGGCAACGACTGGATGAAGTTCGCGGGCGAGCCCGCCGGCACCGGGCCGTTCAAGGTCGTCAGGCTCGAGCCGCGCGTACGCCTCGAGCTCGCCCGCAACGACGCCTACTGGGACAAGCCGCGCGTGGCGAAGAGCGCGACGCTGGTGCTGGTGCCGATCCCGGACGGCACGGCCCGCGTGTCGGCGCTGCGGGCGGGCCAGGTCGACTTCATCGAGTCGGTGCCGCCCGACACGATCCCCAGCCTGAAGGGCGCCGGCTTCGCCGTGACCCAGAACGTCTATCCGCACACCTGGATCTGGTATCTCTCGGTGCTGCCGGGCTCGGCCTTCGCCGACAAGCGGGTGCGGAAAGCCGCCAATCTCGCGATCGACCGCGCCGGCATCGTCGAGATGCTCAACGGCACGGCGATCGCGGCCGAGGGTCTGGTGCCGCGCTCCTCGCCGTGGTTCGGCAAGCCCGGCTTCGTGCTGAAGCACGACCCGGCGGCGGCGAAGAGGCTGCTGGCGGAGGCCGGCTACGGCCCAGGCAAGCCGGCGCAGGCGAAAATCCTGATCGCCAACTCGGGCGGCGGCCAGATGCAGCCTTTGCCCATGAACGAGGCGATCCAGCAGAGCCTCGCCGAGGTCGGCATCGGGATCGAGTATCAGGTGGTCGACTTCATCACCTTGTTCACGGCCTACCGCAACGGCGCCAAGCCGCCGGCCGACAATCCGGTCGGCCTCAACCTGTCGCTGCCGACCCAGGACCCGACCAGCGGTTTCGTGCGCTGCTTCGATTCCGCGTTGGTGTCGCCGCGCGGCACCAACTGGGGCCACTATGCGAACCCGGCCGTCGATGCCGCCTTCAAGAAGGCGCAGCTCGCCCGCGACGTCGCGGCGCGTGATCAGGCGATGGCCGAGGCGCACGCGCTGCTGGTCGACGACGCCGTCGCCCTGATGGTCGTGCACGACCGCAACCCGCGCGCCATGTCGGCCAAGCTGAAGGGCTTCGTGCAGCCGCAGAACTGGTTCGCCGATTTTTCCCCCGTCGCGATGGGGTGAGACGCCCACGATCGCCGGGCTGGTCATGGCCGGCTCGTCCCGGCCATCCAGGTCTCTGTTCACCAGCGGTCTCCAAGCCGTGGATGCCCGGCACGAGGCCGGGCATGACGAGTTGGAATCCGCGGCTACCTACACGAGCCGCAACGAGACCCGGGAGACGAACTGATGAAAGCGGATCTCGTCGTGCGCAATGCGCGCGTCGTGCGGCACGACGGCGCGTTCTTCGGCGGCGTCGCCGTGGTGGACGGCACCATCGCGATGCTGGGCGCCAATGCGCTGCTACCCGACGCCACCCGGGTGATCGATGCCGAAGGCCGGGTGCTGATGCCCGGCGTGATCGACACCCACTGCCATCTCGGCTTCCACTATCCCTACGACGAGGATCTCGCCACCGAGACGCCGCCCGCCGCGGTCGGCGGCGTCACCTCGGCGCTCGACTACACGCCGCTGGTCACGGCCGACTATCTCGGCTTCTTCCGCGAGAAGTGCCGGCAGATCGAGACCCGATCGGCGATCGACTGGGGCTTCCACTTCATCATTCAGCGCGAGGAGGACGTCCACCGGCTGGCGCAGATCACGGCCGACACCGGCGTCACCTCCTACAAGTTCTATTTCGGCTACGAGCCCGACAACGCGATCGGCATCGTGCCGGCGACCGACGGCTGGATTTTCGGGGCCATGCGGGCGCTGGCGACCATCCCCGGCGGGATCATCAATGTTCATTGCGAGAACACCGCGGTCGGCACCTGGCTGGAGCGCGAGATCCGGCCGACCGGCCGGCAGGATCTCGGCGCCTATCAGGAGTCGCGGCCGGGCTTCGTCGAGGAGGAGACGATCCGGCGAATGATCTTCTTTTCCGAGCTGACCGGCTGCCCGTTGCACGTCGTGCACACGACCATCGGGGCCGGCGTGAAGCTCGGCGTCGAGGCCCGCGCGCGCGGCGTCGACGTGACGATCGAGACCTGCCCGCATTACCTGACGCGCACCTCCTACGATCCCGACCTCGATATGAAGGCGAAGATCTGCCCGCCCTTGCGCACCAAGGACGAGCAGGAGGCGCTGTGGCACGGCGTGGCGGACGGCGGCATCTTCTCGATCGGCACCGACCACGTGCCGTTTCGCCCGAAGAAGGGAGTCGATCTGTGGACCGAGTCGCCCGGCGCCGTCGGCTTCCAGTGGGAGCTGCCGCTGATGCTGCATTTCGGCCACCACGCCCGCGGCCTGCCGCTCACTCGGCTGGTCGAGATCAACTCCTTCAATCCGGCGCGCCGCTTCGGCCTCGCGCCGAGGAAGGGCACCCTGCAGGTCGGCGCCGACGCCGACCTCGTGCTGGTCGACCTCGACCTCGAGAAGACCGTCACGCACCGGGGCAAGGGCCACTGCATCTACGAGGGCATGCGGCTGAAGGGCTGGCCCGTGACGACCATCGTGGCCGGCGCCGTGGTGGCCGAGAACGGCGCCTTCGACGACACCGCCACCCGCCCGGCGCGATGCCTCAACGTGCCGGTCGCGGGGTGACCCGAAATTCGGGATGCGCCTGCAGCGATGAACCAGGTGCCGGTGCGATCGCGGTTCGGTGCACGCCCCGGGCTCGTGCCCCGGACAAGGGGCCTAGGACCGCAGGAACGAGGCCCGCAGAACCGGGGCCAGGGCCACACGACGGGAAGCCCGATACCTCCCTGATCACCCCTTGGTCGGGGTTCGCGGCGCGACGCGCCGCGCCCTTAACACGAGGCCTTTCCGTTCGGCGGAGTTGATTAAAATCCTGATGAATTTTGTAAATCGTTCTAAGAACAAGAGATTTATAGTCTGCCCCGGGTCGCCGATCACGACAACGTGAGCGACCGGCGGGGAAACCTTCCGGGTCCGTATCGGTTGTTGCGGCGAGGGGATGGTGCGCTGCACGGGGATTTTCGGTTTCCACGCCACGTCCGAGATGAACACGGGTTCGTGACCGAACACGGGTTCGCTACCGACGGAAGCGGATTGAACCGGGTTCCCATCGCCGGCGACCAACGGACAAGCTCGATGGGAGGGGTCACATGAACAACGCGTCGCTCGCCACTGCCGACCGGGTCACTCACCTGAAGGTCGTCGTGCTCGCGCTGATCGCCTCGATCGCCATCATGGTGATCGGCATCACGGCGCATGCGGTCGACGATGCCCGCGCCTACGGGGTCGCCGCGACTCCGGTCAAGGCCGGCAAGGTGATGGTCTCCACCTCCGACACCCGCATCCTGGTGCGCTGAACAGTTTTCCTCCTGGCCTCGGCGATTGCCCCGCCGAACCGCCAGTCACGTCGAACCTCCAGACGTCGCAAACGGCCGGGCCCCGCCCCGGCCGTTTTGCGTTTGGCCCGCTCGCACCACCGCCTCAGCGGAGGGGGTTCTCCCAGGCGAGCCCCGGAAACCGCGAAAAGTCACTGTCCGACGAGCACGGGACGAGACCGTGCTCGACCGCCAGCGCGGCCAGATGCGCGTCCGGGATGAGGTTGCCGCGAACGAACGGCAGCCGAAGGTAGGCCTCGAACAATCCCGCATGCCGGTCGCCCGGGCTCGGGATCCACACCGCCTCGCAGCCGAGCCACGCCGTGACCTGCCGCCAGGCGTCCTCGACCGGAGCCGGCCGTTCGAACACACGCGAATTGGTGACGATGCGGAGAAACGCGAGAATGCTCGGCCAGGGCAGCCCGACCCGCTCGGCCGCATTCAGCCTCGCGTCGAGCCAAGCCCGAGCCACCTCGTGCTGCGGGAACGAGGTCACCGAGGCGTAGATCAGAAGGTTGGCGTCGACCAGGATCACGCCGCTGTCGACCCGCGCGTCAGGTCGCCTTCTCGCCTTCTGCCGCCGCGATGGTCTCCGCGACATTGTCGATCGGCATCAGCACGCGGCCAAGCGACACCGGTCGGGTTCTGAAGCCGGCCCCGGATGCGCTATGGCCGGTCATCCCCGGCAAGCCGCGCTTCAAGGCCTCGTTGACGACATCGTCAAGGCTCGCGTCCCGCTCGCGGCTGAGCCGTTCGAGCGCAGCTGCAATGTCATCGTCGAGTGTCACGGTGGCCTTCATCGACCACAGGATGAAGGTCGGAGTGGCCGAAGTCAAAGCGCACCGCGCACCGGTGCTCCCGAAACAAAAACCCCGCCATTTGCGGCGGGGGTCGGAAGACGTCCGAGTTCGGGAGGAGAGCCCACGGCTCACGGACAACGCCGAACAACTGGGACGAAACAGACGCGATCAGCGGGGACACTCGGCTCGGTCGCCGGCCGGGCCGGCGACCCTTGGTCGATCGGGGTCAGATGGCGATGCGGGCCTCGTCGTCGGAGGGCTCGCGGAGAACGTAGCCGCGGCCCCAGACGGTCTCGATGTAGTTGCGGCCCTGCGACGCGTTCGCGAGCTTCTTGCGCAGCTTGCAGATGAACACGTCGATGATCTTCAGCTCGGGCTCGTCCATGCCGCCGTAGAGATGGTTGAGGAACATCTCCTTGGTGAGCGTGGTGCCCTTGCGCAGGCTGAGGAGCTCCAGCATCTGGTACTCCTTGCCGGTGAGATGCACGCGCTGGCCGCCGACCTCCACGGTCTTGGTGTCGAGATTGACGATCAGGTCGCCGGTCTGGATGACCGACTGGGCGTGGCCCTTCGACCGGCGCACGATCGCGTGGATCCGCGCCACCAGCTCGTCCTTGTGGAACGGCTTGGTCATGTAGTCGTCGGCGCCGAAGCCGAGACCCTTCACCTTGTCCTCGATGCCGGCGAGGCCGGACAGGATCAGGATCGGCGTCTTGACCTTGGAGACCCGCAGCGCCCGCAACACCTCGAAACCGGACATGTCCGGCAGGTTCAGGTCGAGCAGGATGATGTCGTAGTCGTAGAGCTTGCCGAGATCGACGCCCTCTTCGCCCAGATCGGTCGTGTAGACGTTGAAGCTCTCCGACTTCAGCATCAACTCGATGGATTGCGCAGTCGCGCTGTCGTCTTCGATCAGGAGAACGCGCATGCCAGTCCCCTTCCATGCCGCGTCGGATTGAGGGCGGCCCGCCGCAGTGCCGGCCAACTCTGACGCCTCGGGACCCAACTGATTCGAAAGGTTAACGGCCAATCCTTAACAAAGTCTGATTCCCCAGCGCAAGACACCGCTGGGCAATTTCGCCAGAATCGGCCTAAAATGTTGTGGCGGGATGATTTTTTGAGCACGTTCACGCTCACATCTCACTTTAGGAAGTGGCCGTAACCGATTCAGTCGACTCGCCCCTCCGTCGGCGGGGAGACGAGATTGCCGGATGGACCCGAGGACGGTGATCCAATGATTAACGGTGCGGGTAAACATCGCGTTAAAGTCGGCGGATCGGGCGCCGGCGGCGCGAATCGGTCGACCCCCGCGGGGCGTGGGTGAGGAGGCGCAGGTGAGGACGCTCGCCGAGCAGATCGCCGAGATCGACGGGGTCGAGGTGTTCGGCCGCGTCGTCGGGGTGCGCGGCCTGATGGTCGAGGTGGCCGGGCCGCTGCACGCGATGTCGGTCGGGGCGCGCGTCGGGATCGAGACCACGGGCCGTACAATCCCTTGTGAAGTCGTTGGATTTTCCGGCGACCACGCGCTGCTGATGCCGTTCGCGGCGCTCGAGGGCGTGCGCCGCGGCTGCCGTGCCGTGGTGATGTCGGCGGCCGCCGCGGTCCGCCCCTCCGAGGGCTGGCTCGGCCGCGTCGTCAACGCGCTGGGCGAGCCGGTGGACGGCCTCGGCGCCCTGCCGATTGGCCCGACACCGTGTCGTTTCCGCAACAGTCCGCCGTCCGCGCACGCCCGCCAGCGGGTCGGCGGGCCGATCGATCTCGGCGTGCGGGCGCTGAACACCTTCATCACCTGCTGCCGCGGCCAGCGCATGGGCATCTTCGCCGGCTCCGGCGTCGGCAAGTCGGTTCTCCTCTCGATGCTCGCCCGCAACGTCGACGCCGACGTCTCGGTGATCGGCCTGGTCGGCGAGCGCGGCCGCGAGGTGCAGGAATTTCTTCAGGACGACCTCGGGCCGGAGGGCCTCGCCCGCTCGGTCGTCGTCGTCGCCACCTCGGACGAGCCGGCGCTGATGCGCCGCCAGGCCGCCTATCTGACGCTCGCCATCGCCGAGTATTTCCGCGACGCCGGCAAGAGCGTCCTCGTTCTGATGGATTCGGTGACGCGCTTCGCCATGGCGCAGCGCGAGATCGGCCTCTCGGCTGGCGAGCCGCCGACCTCCAAGGGCTACACGCCGACCGTCTTCACCGAGCTGCCGCGCCTGCTGGAGCGGGCCGGCCCCGGCACGAATGCGGGCGCCATCACGGGCATCTTCACCGTGCTGGTCGACGGCGACGACCACAACGAGCCGGTCGCCGACGCGGTGCGCGGCATCCTCGACGGCCATATCGTGATGGAGCGCTCGATCGCCGAACGCGGCCGCTACCCGGCCATCAACGTGCTGAAGTCGATCTCGCGGACCATGCCGCGTGCCTGCGACCCGGAGTACCTGCCGGTGATCATGCAGGCCCGCAAGGTGATGGCGACCTACGCCGACATGGAGGAGCTGATCCGGCTCGGCGCCTATCGGCCGGGCTCCAGCGCCGAGGTCGACGAGTCGATCAAGCTGCACGAGCCGCTGGAGACCTTCCTGAAGCAGGGCAAGAGCGAGTCGACCTCGCTGGCCGACGGCTACCGGCGATTGCAGCAAATCCTCATGGGCGCAGAAACCGAAAACTAAGACTATGCTCCCAGAATGGCGATCTGTTCGGAGCGGCTCTCGGCCCTGACGTGCCAGGCTGCGTTCGAGGCTGCACTCGGGGCTTCTGGGGAGTAACGGTCGATGAAGTCACGCGATACACTCATTCGGCTCAAGAAGTTTCAGGTCGACGAGCACCGCCGCAAGGTCGCCCAGATCGAGACCATGATCGCCGAGTTCCTGCGGATGGCCGGCGATCTCGATCGCGAGATCCAGGTCGAGCAGGAGCGGGCCGGCATCAACGATCCGGCGCACTTCGCCTATCCGACCTACGCCAAGGCCGCGATGCAGCGGCGCGAGAACCTCAGGCGCTCGGCCGACGAGCTGTCCGGGCAGCTCGAGGAGGCCCGCGCGGCGCTGCAGGAATCGTTCGAGGAGCTCAAGAAGGTCGAGCTGCTCGACGAGCGCGACCAGCTGCGCGAGCGCACCGTCGAGCACGCCCGCGAGCAGAACGAGCTCGATTCGATCGCCGGCCTGCGGGCGCGCGGCGCCGTCGCCTGACCGACTCTCGCCTCCTGACGTTCGCGAAGGCCCGGGCCCGCAGCCCGGGCCTTCGCCGTTCCGGGGCCATGCGGGCGCGGCGCCCACGGGTCGCCCCGCCCGCGGCGCTTGCGGGGCGGCGACCTTCGGCCATAATCGCGGCCGGGTGGGAACGGGGCGCCGGGATGCTGTCGTCGGCCGAACTGGTGTGGCTGCTCGCCGGAGTCGCCAAGGGCGATCTCGCGGCGTTCGAGCGTCTGTACACGGCGACGAAGGGCCGGCTCTATGCCGTGGTGCTCGGCATCGTGCGCCGGCCCGCGGTCGCCGGTGCGGTGCTGCAGGAGGCCTATCTGCGCATCTTCGCCGAGGCGGCCCGCTTCGACCCCGCTTGGGCGACGCCGATGACCTTTCTGGTGGCGATCGCCCGCCATGCGGCGATCGTCGCGGCACGTCGCGACGGTGCCATCCTGATCGACGACGCGGACACGGAGGACGCCGACGCGCCAGACGAAGTGGGGCAGGAGGAGGCCGGACAGGACGAGTCGGGGTCGGAGGACGGCGACGCGGCCGCAGCCCCCGCTGCGCCGCCGAGCGAGACCCTCAAGCAGCTGCTCGGCGCCATCGGCCGGCTCGAGCCCGACCGCCGGCGCATGATCCTGCTCGCCTATTTCAACGGGATCGACCGCGCCGGCCTCGCCCGCGAGTTCGACCGGCCGGTCGACACCATCAAGACGCAGCTCCGGCGTGCGCTCGCCGACCTGCGGGAGTTTTTGGGGAATGACTGAGGACGACCGCGCCGGGCTCGCGGCCGAGTACGTGCTCGGCACGCTGGACGCCGACGAACGCGACGAGGCCGCCGCGCTGATCGCGCGCGATCCGGCCTTCGCGGCGCTGGTCGCGGCATGGGAGCGCCGGCTCGGCGAGCTCGACACCATGGTCGATCCGGTGACGCCGCCGGCGGCGATCTGGATGGCGCTGCGCGCCCGGCTGCCGGAGCCGGCCGCCGCCGCGCCGCCGGTCTCGGAACCGGTGGCGCCGGCCGCGCCGGTCGCTCCGGACTCCGCCGTTCCCATCACTGCGCCGGCCACGGCTCCTGCTGCGATGGCCGCACTCCCGGCGATTCCGCCGGCCGACGTCACGCCCGGACCGGCCGAGCTGCCGGTGCCCGCGGCGCCGGAGCTGCCGACGGGGATGTCGGTGGCGACACCGAGCCCTGCCTCCCCGCCCCCCTTCGAGCCGATCCCGGCCGAGCTGGTGGCGCCCGAGGTCGCGGGCTCGGGCGCGTCGTCCGTGGCGATGCCGCCGGACACACCGCAGGAGCCGGCGGCCTCGCCGCCCTATGTGCTGCGCGCCGTCGCCGAGGCTTTGGCGATGCCGCTGCCGGAGCCCGAGCGCCACGACGCCCGGCCCCCGCCGCCCGCGCCGCCCGTCGGACCGCCGATCACGGCGGCCGGCGATCGCGACACGACGACGACCGACAGCGCGGCCGCCGCGCCGCGTCCCGACGGCACGCCTCCGGTCGGCGCCGACTTCCGCGCGCCCGACCCCCGCGCGCCCGACTTGCGCGCACCCGACTTGCGCGCACCCGACTTGCGCACGCCAGACTTGCGCGCACCCGACCCCGACTTGCGCGCGAACACCCTCGACGCGGCCGACCTCCGCGCTGCCGACACCGGCGCGAGCATCGGCGGCGCCGGCACGGCGCCCGACATCAAGATACTCCCGGACGAGGAGGTCACGGTACCGGGCTATCCGCGCGGTCCGGCCGACGGGCCGGACCTCGGACCGGCACCAGCCGCCCCGGGAGGCCCCGCAGGCGGCGCCCTTGTTCCGCTGCCGGCGGGCGGCGACGATGCGACGGTGCGGCGGCTGGTGCGCAGCGTGCAGCGCTGGCGCAGCGTCGCGGTCGGGCTTCTGGCCTTCGTGCTGGCGCTCGCCGGCCTCGCCGCCACGGCGCTGCTCGCCCCCGACTGGCTGCCACCGGAGCTGCGGCTCGTCCCGACCAGGGTCGAGATCCGCGAGGTGGTGCGCACCGTCGAGGTTCCGGTCGCGCCGCCGCCCGCCCCCGCCGCGCCGGCGACCGACCCGGCCCGCCATGTCGCGGTGCTGCAGGCCGAAGGCGCGACGCCGGCCTTCATCGTGTCGCTGCAGCCCGACCGCAAGAGCCTGATGGTCCGCCGCGTCAAGGCCGCCGACGAGGGCGACAAGCGCTACGAGCTGTGGCTGGTCTCGGACAAGTATCCGGCGCCGCGCTCGCTGGGCCTGCTCGGCACCGCCGAGTTCACCATCGTGCCGGCGGTCGCCGATTTTCCGCCCGAGGTCGTCGCGGAGGCCGTCTACGCGGTGTCGCTCGAGGCCGAGACCGGCTCGGCGGTCGACGGCCCCTCCACCCCGGTGATCGCCTCCGGCCGCCTGATCGAAGCCGTCCCCGAAATGCCCGCCAGCCCCCCGAGCGGCAACGGCTCGCCGTAGCGGCGTGAGCCTCGACGAGGCCCGTCATGCCTTGCCGGGCGGATCGTCGGACTGATCGTCGAAACCGTATCTGATCAGATCGTCGAAGCTGCGCGGCTGGAGGATGTCGGCGACCGTGGCGAGGGAGGCGGTGGGAGATACTCTTCACTGCGGCGATGCGGGTGTCCTCCGAAGACACCGCGCACACGATGCTGCTCCCTCTCCCCGCCGGGGAGAGGTGAAAGACCTGCGCCGGCGCGGCGCCGTTCCGAGCGATCGATCGGCGCGTGAGCGCCGCGATGCGCCACCCACCAAACAAAAACGCCCGGTTCTCACCGGGCGTCTTCGTCGGGGGATTCGCGACCCGTTCTGGGCCGCGGGGTAACCGAACCGATCAGCGCGGGGCGCCGAAATTGGCGGCGAGGCGCTGGGTGGCCGGCATCGCGAAGCCGGCCGGCCGGCCGGCCGCCGAGGCGGCGTTCGGGGCGTAGACGCCGCGCTGGTCCGGCACCGGCTTGAACGCGTCGGTGAGGCCGACCACGGTCTCGGCGGCGCCGAGCACCAGAAAGCCGTCCGGCTCGGTGATCTTGCGGATCCGCTCCAGCACGTCGACCTTGGTGGCCTGGTCGAAATAGATCAGCACGTTGCGGCAGAAGACGAGATCGAACGGGCCGAGGCTGGTGAAGTCGCCGAGCAGGTTGAGCGTGCGGTACTGCACCATCGAGCGGATCTCGGAGGAGATCTGCCAGGTCTCGCCGGTCTGCGTGAAGTACTTCAGCAGCATCTGGATCGGCAGGCCGCGCTGCACCTCGAACTGCGAGTAGACGCCGGCCTTGGCCTTGTCGAGCACCTCCATCGAGAGGTCGGTGGCGACCATCTCGATGCGCCAACCGTCGAGCCGCGGGCCCATGTCCTTCAGGCACATCGCGAGCGAGTACGGCTCCTGGCCCGTGGAGGCGGCGGCGCACCAGATGCGCAGCTTGCGCTTGGCCTCGCGCGACTTCAGCAGCGACGGGATGATCGAGTTGCGGAAGTGATCGAACGGCACCTTGTCGCGCAGGAAGAAGGTCTCGTTCGTGGTCATCGCCTCGACGACGGCGACCAGGAGGCTCTCCGAGCCCGGACCTTTCAGCTTCTGCACGAGCTCGCTGAGCCCGCCGAGATTGTTCTTGCGCGCGATCGGCAGCAGGCGACTCTCGACAAGGTACTCCTTGTCGGCGGAGAGCACGAGGCCGGACCTGTCCTTGAGCAGCTTTCGCAGGTAGTCGTAGTCGAACGGCGTCACGAGCGCTCTCCCGAGAAAATACGCGTTACTTTCTGGGCGATCTGCCCCAGCGGCAGGATTGCGGAGCACAATCCCGCCTGGGCGACGGCCCCCGGCATTCCCCACACGACGCTCGAGGCTTCGTCCTGAGCGATGACGCTGCCGCCTGCGGCGACGAGCTCGGCCGCCCCCTTGGCCCCGTCCGATCCCATTCCGGTGAGGATGACGCACAGCGTCGCCCCTCCCCAGACCTGCGCGGCCGTCGACAGCAGCGGGTCGACGGCGGGCTTGCAGAAGTTCACCAGGGGACCGTCGCGCAGGACGATCACCGGGTTTCCATCGCGCCGCGCCACCTGCATGTGGATGGCGCCCGGCGCGACATAGACGCGCCCCGCGACGACCGGTTCCCCATCCTGGGCTTCCCGAACCGTGCGACCGCTGGCGCGTGACAGATGCTCGGCCAGAATCGTGGTGAAGGTCGGCGGCATGTGCTGCGTGATCAGCACCGGCACCTGATCGATCACGCGGCCGAGTTGCGCGATCACCTCGTTGAGGGCCTGCGGGCCGCCGGTCGAGGAGCCGATCAGCAGCACGCGCGGCAGGGTGTGCGAGAACGGCCGCAGCTTGAGCGCCGCCGTCCTCTCGATCGTGTGCGCGAGCGGCGCGACGGACGGACGGGCGCCGCCGCCGGCGAGGCGCGTGTCGGGATGGGCCGGCGCCGCCGGCGTCGCCGGACGCGGCCCGCGCATCCGCCGGCGGCGCTGGCCGAGCTGACGGACCTTCTCGACGAGATCGCGCTTGAAGTCGGCCGAGGTGGTGACGCCGCGTGCCGTCTCCGGCTTCGGGATGTAGTCGGCGGCACCGAGGGAGAGCGCCTTCAGGCTGACCTCGGCGTTCTTCAGCGTCAGCGTGGACGCCATGATGACCACGAGATCGCGCTTCTTGGCGAGCAGCAGCGGCAGGGCCGAGATTCCGTCGAGCACCGGCATCTCGATGTCGAGGATCGCGACGTCCGGATCGAGCTTCTCGACCTGGTCCACCGCTTCCTGGCCGGTGCGCAGCGAGGCGACGACCTCGAAGTCCGGCTGCTCCTCGAGCCAGCGGGCGATCAGGCCGCGCACCACGACCGAATCATCGACCACCATGACCCGAACCCGGTCCCTGGTGGCGGTCGATGCCCTGGACGTGGATGTGACGGCGAGTGCCATAACACGAGATACTCGGTTACGTCCGAAGAGACGACGGAGATGGATTGCGAATGTGGAGCGTCCGACCGGACGCGCCGATCAGGTCTGGGCCGGATCGGCGGCGACGAGGCCGACTTCCTGGAACTTCGCCGCGACGATGTCCTTGTCGAACGGCTTCATGATGTACTCGTCCGCGCCGGCGTGGAGGGCGCGGGCGATCTGCGCGACCTCGTTCTCCGTGGTGCAGAACACCACCTTCGGACGGTCGCCGCCCGGCATGCGTCGCAGCGTGCGCAGGAACTCGTAGCCGTCCATGCGCGGCATGTTCCAGTCGAGCAGGACCGCGTCGGGAAGCTCGCGCTGGCAGGCGTCGAGTGCCTCCTGGCCGTCCTCGGCTTCGGTGATGGCGAAGTCCATGCCTTCCAGGATACGCCGCGCCACCTTGCGGATGACGCTCGAGTCGTCGACCACCAGACAAGTCTTCATCGCGTGCCTCGTCTCTCTCGTGCCCCGGCCGCGATCGTGCCGCCGGCGCAGCCGCAATCGTTGAACGCTCGGCTCAGGCCGCGATGGCCTCGCCCATGTCGAGCACCCGGTCGACGTCGAGGACGACCAGCAGCTGTCCCTCGAGCCGGTGGACGCCCGCCGACACGCGGGCGAGCCGCGCATCGAGATTGACCGGGTTCGGCTCGCGGGCCGTCTCGTCGAGCTTGAGCACCTCGCCGACCGAGTCGATCAGCAGGCCGTAGGACTCGCCCTTCGATTCGATGCCGATCGCCATCGGCTTCTTGCCGTCGTTGCGCTTCGGCAGGCCGAGCCGGCGACGCATGTCGATCGCCGTGACGATGCGGCCGCGCAGGTTCAGCACGCCGGCGATCTCCGGCTGCGAGAGCGGAACACGAGTGAGACGCTCGAGCATGAACACGTCCTGCACCCGCGAGATCGGCAGCCCGAAGAGCTGCTCGCCCAGCATGACGGTGACGTATTCGGTGAGCTGGTCGCTCGAAGTGTTGTCGTTCGCCATCCTCGTCTCCATCACGCGGCCTCGGCGTGGGCGGTCTGTTCCTTCAGGGCGGCGATCAGGCCGGGCCGGTCGAACTTGGCCACGAAGTCGTGGAAGCCGACCTCGCGTCCGCGCTCGATCGCCTCGGGCGAGGTCAGGCCCGACAGGGCGATGATCGGGACGTCCTTGGTCTCCGGATCGTTGGTCACAGCCTGGGCGAGCTCGAAGCCGTTCATGCCCGGCATGTCGATGTCGGTGACGACGACGTCGATCCGCTTGCCCGACTTGAGCACCTCGAGCGCCTCCTGGGCGGCGCCGACCGTGGTGACCTGATAGCCGGCAGCCTTGAGGACCGGCGTGAGCATGTTGCGGAAGAACGCCGAGTCGTCGACGAACAGGAGGGTGCGGATCACCGGCCCGCCGAGCGCCTTGTCCTTGCGGCGCAGCCAGTCCTCGAAGGCGATCGGCAGGAAGTAGCCCATGTCGAGCACCTCGGTGGCCTGGCCCTTGATCACGGCCGAGCCGAGCACGCCGGCGACCTCGCTCGACACCTCGATGTTGAGGTTGTCCTCGACGATATCGACGATCTCGTCGACGACGAGGCCCATCGAGCGTCCGTCGTCGGAGAAGACGAGCAGCGGCTGGGTGCCCTGGGTGCGGATCTGGACCTCGTCGTTGACCCGGACCAGCGGCATCAGCTGGCCGCGGTACTGGACCAGGCGACGACCGTTGGAGATCTCGATCTTGGTGGCGTCGATCTCCTCGAGCCGGGTGACCAGCGACAGCGGCACCGCCTTGGGCTCCGGCGAGCCGGCGCGGAAGACGAGCAGCGAGGTCGTGTTGTCCTGGCCGACGTGATGCTGCACGGCGTTGCCGTCCTCGGACTGCGCCTGCGTGGTGGCGATGGTGCCGAGGGCGCGGGCGATGCCGTTCGGGTCGATGATCATGATCACCGAGCCGTCGCCCAGGATGGTGTTGCCGGAGAACATCGCGATGTCGCGCAGCTTGCTCGACATCGGCTTGACCACGATTTCCTCGGTGTGGAAGACGCCGTCCACCACGATGCCGAAGGTCTGGGTGCCGACCTGCGTCACCACGATGAAGCCGTTCTCGGCGTCGTCGGTCGACTGCACCTCGCCCTCGTCCATCTTGAGCAGGCTCTTGAGCCGGATCAGCGGGAGGAGCTTGTTGCGCAGGCGCAGGACCGGGGTGTCCTTGATCCGCTCGATGCGGTGCTCGGAGTTGGTCTGGGCGCGCACCAGCTCGACGACCGAGAGCTGCGGGATGGCGAAGCGGTCGCCGCCGGCCTCGACGATCAGGGTCGAGACGATCGCCAGCGTCAGCGGGATCTTGATGACGAAGCTCGACCCGGAGCAGGCCACCGACTTGACGTCGACGGTGCCGCCGATCTGGTCGATGTTGGAGCGCACCACGTCCATGCCGACGCCGCGGCCCGACACGCTCGTCACCTTGGCGGCGGTCGAGAAGCCCGGCGCGAAGATGAACTTGTGGATCTGCGCCTCGCTCATCTTCTCGATCTGGGCCTCGGTGGCGAGCCCGCTCGAGATCGCCTTGGCCTTGATCTTCTCGGTGTTGAGGCCGCGGCCGTCGTCCGAGATGTCGATGATGATGTGGCCGCCCTCGTGATAGGCGGAGAGGCGGATCGTGCCCTTGTCCGGCTTGCCGAGCGCGCGCCGCTCGGCCGGCGACTCGAGGCCGTGGTCCGCCGAGTTGCGGACCATGTGGGTCAGCGGATCCTTGATCAGGTCGAGCACCTGGCGGTCGAGCTCGGTGTCGGCGCCGTGCATCTCGAGCTCGATCTGCTTGCCGAGCTCGGTGGCGAGATCGCGCACGATGCGGGGCAGCTTCTGCCAAGCGTTGCCGATCGGTTGCATGCGCGTCTTCATCACGCCTTCCTGCAGCTCGGCCGTGACGTTGGAGAGCCGCTGCAGCGGCACCTTGAACTCGCTGTCCTCGTGACGACGGACGATCTCGAGCAGCTGGTTGCGGGTCAGCACCAGCTCCGACACCATCGTCATCAGGTGCTCGAGCGTCTCGACGTTGACGCGGATCGACTGGTTCGCGACCTTGCCGTCGCCGCTCTTGTCGTCGTCGCCCTTGGGCTCGGTCGCCTTGGCGGCGAGCGCGGCGGCGGCCTTGGCGGCCGAGGTCGTCTGCGCCATGTCGGGATTGAAGACCGGCCCGGGCGTGTCGCGGAAGGCGCGCTCCAGCTCGTCGAGCGACACCTCGCCCGGACGCAGCTGACGCTCCAGCACCTGATAGGTCAGCTCGCCCTTGGTGACGTCGGCATCGGCCTTCGCGGCCTGAGCCGAGGCGGGCGCCGGGTTCGGCTCCTCCGCCGCCTTGGCGGGCGCCGGGGCGTTGATGGCGAGCCGCTCGAGCTCGTCGATGAGGTCGCGGTCCTGGCCGGACGGCTCTTCCTGGTTCTGCTCGAGGTCGTCCAGGATCGACTTGATCCGGTCGATGGTCGAGAGGATCAGGGTCACGGCCTCGCCCGTGACGGCCGTGCCGTCGCGGAACTTGCCCATCAGGGTCTCGGCGGCGTGCGCCAGAGCTTCGAGCCGGGGCAGCCCGAGGAACCCGCAGGTTCCCTTGATGGTGTGGACGAGCCGGAAGATGTTGTCGAGGATTTTGGCGTTGTTTGGATCCTGCTCGAAACGAACGAGTTCGACGTCGACGACATCGAGGCTTTCATTCGTCTCGGTCAGGAATTCCCGGAGCAAGTCGTCCATCGGATAAAACTCGCGTTACAGGCCCGCGCAGCCCGGAGAGGAATTCGGGAGCGAATGCAGTCTCTTGGGAAAGCGTTTAAGTTTCGTTGCGGACGAGGTCGCGGAAACACGCATCTTGCTACTGTATTTGCGCTCGGGATGCGGGCGGTCGTCGCGCCGCGCGCTCGCAACGGGGTCGACGACGATCGGAATTGTTGAAAATTAGAGGGAATATCGCGACGCGACCGGGCCCGTTAAGCGCGGGTTAAGGGGCTTCGCAGCCGCCGGCGGACCGCAAAAAAATTTGCGCGGCATCACCGTCGCGCGGCGCGACTAACACTCGGAAAGGCTTCGGATAACCCTTTCGTACGAGGGCCTTTTCAGCCGACGCTCGCCACCGGCTCGGCACCGGCACCGGCCGGCGCGACCGCCGTGATCACGACCGCCTCGCCCTCCACGGCGAAGGCGACGTCGAGGCCGCAGGCCCGCGCCAGGAGGCCGGCATAGAAGGGCTGCACCGCATGCGCATCGAGGGCCGGATCCTCGGGCGTGCCGGCGACGAGATGCGGCAGATGCTGCGGCACGCGGGCATTCATGCCGCGCGTCTCGACCCGGAAGCCCATGGACTCGCCGGCGCCGACCGGGTCGATGGCGAGCGTGCCGCCGCGCGGAATCGTCTGCCCGGCGAGCAGCAGCAGGTTGAGCACCAGCTTGACCCGATTCTTCGGCAGCAGGAGCCGCGGCAGGCTCCAGGACAGCTTGACCTTCTCGTCCTCGAGGGCGCCGCGCGCCACCTTCTCGGCGTCGCCGAGATCGATCTGAGCGCCGGCCGAGCCGGAGGCGCCGAAGGCGAGCCGGCAGAACTGCAGCCGGGCCGAGACCCGCCCGGCGCTCTTCTTGATGAGGTCGAGCGCGAAGGTCTTGGTCTCCTCGTCCTGGGCGTCCTCCAGGACCTCGAGGCCGTTGACGATCGCTCCCGAGGGGCTGATCAGGTCATGGCAGACCCGCGAGCACAGCAGGGCGGTGAGATCGAGCGGGTCGAGCGTCACGGTGCTGGAGGGCACGGTGCTGCCGGGCACTGCGCTGGACATCGGGTCTGGTCTCCGCGGGGGCCACCGAATCGGCGCCGCGCCGCGGTGGTGCGATGTGATACACCGGCCCTGAGCGACAACGCAAACCACTGTTGAACTCGCCGGACCGCCCGATGGAGCCGACCCGAGACGCCCGCGACACCGCCCCTCGTTCGTCCGGCGACGACCTGCTCGACGACGGCCTGATCGCCGCCCTGTCGGCGCTGGTATCGCAGGCCGGCCACGCCATCCTCGAGGTCGCCCGCGGGCCGCTCGGTGTCACCGAGAAGGCCGACCATTCGCCCGTGACGGCGGCCGACCGGGCCGCCCAGGACGTGATCCTGAGCGGCCTCGCCCGGCTGCTGCCGGGCCTCCCGGTGGTGTCCGAGGAGAGCGACGCCAATACCGGCCGCGACTTCGGCGCCGCCCCCTTCGTCCTGGTCGATCCGCTGGACGGCACCCGCGAGTTCATCGCCGGCAACGGCGATTACGCCGTCAACATCGCGCTGGTGCAGGGGCGCCGGCCGGTCGCCGGCGTGGTCTTCGTCCCCCGATGCGGGGTGCTCTACCGCGGCCGGGTCGGGCGCGGCGCCGAGCGCGTGGCCCTGCCGGCGGGCGCCCCGGACGGCGCGGC